>JAIQEX010000088.1 GCA_020073615.1 Terriglobia bacterium | reverse complement strand
GCCGAGATACACGCAACACTGGTGCGCACGACGACACGCGGGCCAGGGCGCCGCGCGACGGTGATGATTGCGCCGGAGTTGACCACCTCACAGCGCCGAGCTGTTACAGCATTCGAATTAAACCGCTGGATGCCAACACTTCTTTCATGTATGATAACCCGTCCCGTTCATACATGATTGAGGCCCTTAGACCGGGATTCACCTGCCTTCGCTGCGAAGGTAGGGCTAGCCCCCAGCCCCCGCTTCCCGCCCCCCTGGCGTAAAATGTCCATTAATGAGCGACGCCGACCCCAACGACCAAACCAACGAAGACTTCCAACTCCCTCTCCCGCCCGCCTCCTTCAGCTTTCTCGTGATTTCCATGAGCGCCCAGGCCGAAATGCAGCTCGGCCTCATGCATCTCGGCGAAGAGGAGAAGCCCGAGCCGAACCTCCAACTGGCGCGCCACACCCTCGACCTCATGGCCGTCCTCCTCGAGAAGACCAAAGGCAATCTCACGCTCGACGAGCAGCGGCTGCTCGAAAACTCCCTCACCGAATTGCGGTTCCGCTTCGTCCAGGTCTCCGACGAAGCCGCCAAGGCATCCCCGCAGAAAGCTTGAATGCCGGCCCCTCCCCTGAAGATTACCGTGCTGGGCTCGGGAACCAGCGTGGGGGTGCCCACCATCGGCTGCCATTGCGATGTCTGCCGCTCCCCCGATCCGCGCGATAACCGGCTGCGGCCCTCCATCCTGGTGAGCTACGATGGACACAACGTCTTGATCGACACCACGCCCGATTTCCGCGCCCAGGCCCTGCGCGCCCGAATCGACCGCCTCGATGCCGTGGTCTTCACCCACGCGCATGCCGACCACATCCTCGGTCTCGACGACGTGCGGCCCTTCAACTTCCGCCAGCGAGGGCCTATCCCGATTTACGCTTCTCCCGGCACCATGGATTCCATCCAGCGCATCTTCCCGTACATTTTCGATTGCGCGAAGAAGGAATCGAACGTGCCCAAGCTCGCCACCAACCTGCTCGACGGCGCCCCGTTCGCCCTGTTCGGCGTGGAGTTTCTCCCCATCCCCGTCCTCCACGGCAGCCAGACCATCTACGGCTTCCGCTTCGGCGCCGCCGCGTATCTTACCGACCACAGTGAAATTCCCGATTCCTCCATGGAGCAGTTGCGCTCGCTCGATGTGCTGTTCCTCGATGCCCTCCGCCACAAGCCGCATCCCACGCACTCCACCGTGGACCGTTCCGTGAAAACCGTGGAACGTCTCGCGCCGCGCCGCGCCTTCTTCACGCACATCTGCCACGACCTGGCGCACGAGCGCACCAACAGCCTTCTGCCGCCGCACATCCGCCTGGCCTACGACGGCCTCGAAATCGCGGTGCCCGAGCTGCCATGAAAATCTACCGCAGCCTCGATCAGGCGCCCGCCGATTTTGGTCCGAGCGCCCTCACCATCGGCAATTTCGATGGCGTGCACTTCGGGCATCGGCGGATTCTGCGGCGCCTCGCCGCGCTTGCCCGGGAGCGCGGCTGGAAGCCCTCGGCCCTCACCTTCGATCCCCATCCCACGCGCGTGGTCGCGCCCGAGCGCACGCCCCGCCTCATGACTTCGCCCGATCGTCGCGCCGAATTGATGCGCGAAGAGGGCATCCGCCAAGTGCTCATCCTGCCCTTCACCGGCGCGCTCGCGGCGCTCTCCCCGGAAGAGTTCGCGCGCCTGCTGGTCGAGCGGCTCGGCGCGCGCGCCGTGGTGGTGGGCGATAATTTCCGCTTCGGCCATCGCCACGCGGGCAACACCCGCGTGCTCGCCGAGCTGGGCCGGAGGCTGGGCTTTGCCACGGAGGTTGTGCCCGCCGTCGCCTGCCGCGGCCGCATCGTCAGCTCGAGCGGCATTCGCGAGCTGATCCTCGCCGGCCGCATTTCTCTGGCGGCGCGCTTCCTCGAGCGGCCCTACGCCCTCGAAGGCGAAGTGGTCAGCGGCCGCGGCGTGGGTTCGAAGCAGACCGTCCCCACCCTCAACCTCTCGACCACCGCCGAATTGATCCCGGCCCCCGGCGTTTACGTCACGCGCACGCGCGATCGGGACTGCGCGCGCGAGTGGACCTCCATCACCAACGTCGGCTACCGCCCCACCTTCGGATCCTCGGGCGAGCTCTCCATCGAAAGCTTCCTGCTCGATCCGGCGCCCCCCGATCCCCCGCGCCGCATCCGCGTCGAGTTTCTCCGCCGCCTGCGCGACGAGCGGAAATTCGAAACTCCGCAAGCGTTGAAGGCGCAAATCCTGAACGATGTCGGCACGGCGCAGCGCTACTTCCGCCGCCTCCATGCCTGGATCGGCCGCCCGCGATGCCCCGTGGGCCCTCCCGCGTAGGGTCCCTATGGGCGCCGGCCATTTCCTTCTCAACGCCTTCTCGATCTTCCTGATCGACCTCCTGCTGGCCGGCGACAACGCGCTGGTCATCGCCATGGCCGTGCGCTCGCTCTCCCCGCGCGAGCGGCGCATCGGCAGCGCCTGCGGTGCGGCCGTCGCCGTGGTGCTGCGCGTCGCGCTCACCTTCGTGGCCGCGCGCCTCCTCGCCGTCCCCTACGTGCAACTCGCCGGCGGCCTGCTCATCGTCTGGATCGCTTTGAAGGTGCTCATCGACGCCAGCGATCCTCCCGAGGCCGCGCGCGCCGCCAAGCGCTTCTGGCAGGCCATCTGGTACATCGTGGTGGCCGACCTCACCATGTCTACTGACAACATCCTGGCCATCGCCGGCGCATCCAAGGGAAACATCGGGCTGATCGTCTTCGGACTCGCCGCCAGCATTCCGTTTGTGGTCCTGTCGGCCAACCTGCTGGCCAAGGTGATGGACCGCTTCCCCGCCACCATCTATCTGGGCGCCGCCATTTTAGGCCGCGTGGGCACGGAGATGATCCTCACCGACCCCGTCGCCGTGCGCCTCCTGCATCCCACCGATACCGCGCGCTACATCGCCGAAGCCGCGGTGGTAGTGGCGCTGGTCGTGGCCGGCCGGCTGATCTGCCACCGGCCTCACACGCCCCAGCAGTAGTCCTCCACCGCGCGCTCGATGGAGCTGTCCGTCTCGGTCAGCCGCATCAGCTCCAGCCGGATCGCGTCCACCAGCGCCTTCCAGCTCGCTTCGATCACGTTGTCCGACACCCCCACGGTGGACCAGTTCCTTCGATGGTCGCTCCACTCGATCAACACCCGCACCTTGGCCGCCGTGCCCTTGTTGGAATCGAGCACCCGCACTTTGTAATCCGTCAGGCGCACTTCGGCGATCTGCGGATACAGCTTGGCCAGGCACTTGCGCAGGCACAGGTGCAGCGCGTTGAACGGGCCGTGCCCCGTGGCGGTGGCCGAGTGCACGCCGTCCTGCGCGCGGAGCGTCACCGTCGCGGTGGTGCGCGAAGGGCCAGAGGCCGCCGCCCCGGCGCGCGTCGCCACTTCGTAGCTGTCCACGTCGAAGAACTGCAGGCCCGGGTTCAGCGCCTCGCGCACCAGCAGCTCGAAGGTGCCCTCCGCCGCCTCCAGCTCGTAGCCTTCGTACTCCATCTGCTTGATGCGCTCCAACAGCTCGCGGCGCGCGTCTTCGCTCAGCCGTCCGGCCAATCCGTGCTGCTTCAGCTTGTACAGGATGTTGCCGCGCCCCGAAAGATCGCTCACCAGCACGCGCTGGCGGTTGCCCACCGACTCCGGCGGGATGTGCTCGTAGGTGGCCGAATCCTTCAGCACCGCGCTCACATGCACGCCGCCCTTGTGCGCGAAGGCGCTCCTGCCCACGAACGGCTGATCGTTGCGCAGCGGCAGGTTGGCCAGCTCCGCGATGAACCGGCACACCGCGGCCAGGCTCGCCAGCCGCTCCGGCCCCACCGTGGTGTGGCCCAGCTTCAACTCCAGGTTGGCGATGATGGAGGCCAGGTTGGCGTTGCCGCACCGCTCGCCGTAGCCGTTCATGCAGCCCTGCACGTGCGTGGCGCCCGCCTCCACCGCGGCCACGCTGTTGGCCACCGCCATGTCCGAATCGTTGTGCGTGTGGATCCCGATCACGCCGTCGAATCGCTTGCGCACCTCCGCCACCGCCTCCACCAGGCGGCCGGTGAGCGTGCCGCCATTGGTGTCGCACAGGCACAACACATCGGCGCCCGCGCGGTGTGCCGCTTCGAGCGTACGCAGCGCGTAATCGGGATTGGCCGCGTAGCCGTCGAAGAAATGCTCGGCGTCGTAGACCACTTCTTTGCCGCGCTCCTTCAAATATTTCACGGTCTCGGAGATGAGCCGCAGATTCTCTTCTTCGCCGATGCCCAGCGCGCGCTTCACGTGCAGGTCCCATGTCTTGCCGAAAATCGAAATAGCGGGCGTCGCGGCCTCCACCAGCGCGCGCACGTTGCGGTCTTCGTTCACCGGGTTCCGCGGAAAGCGGGTCGCGCCGAACGCCGTGAGCCGCGCATGCTTGAGGCGCAGCTCGCCCGCGCGCCGGAAGAACTCCTTGTCCTTGGGATTGGAGCCGGGCCAGCCGCCTTCGATGTAATCGATGCCCAGATCGTCCAGCTTCTGCGCAATGAGCAGCTTGTCATCCACCGAAAACGAGATGGATTCGCCCTGCGTGCCATCCCGCAGCGTGGTATCGAACGTAAAGATCTTCATGGTCGCTACTTCTTCGCGGCCGCCGCGTCGGAATCCTGCGGCACGCCCGCTTCTTTCCGCTTCTTCAAAAACGTCATCATCTGGCGCAGCTCCCGCCCCACCTGCTCGATGGGCTGGTTGCGGGCCGCTTCCCGCATGGCCAGGAAGTTCTTGCGCCCCGTTTTGTTCTCCTCAATCCACTGCCGCGCAAACTCGCCGGACTGGATCTCGGAGAGAATCTTCTTCATCTCGGCGCGCGTCTCCTGGGTGACGATGCGCGGGCCGCGCGTATAGTCGCCATACTCCGCCGTATCGGAGATCGAGTAGCGCATGTACCCGAGGCCGCCTTCCTGGATCAGGTCCACGATCAGCTTCACTTCGTGCAGGCACTCGAAGTAGGCGATCTCCGGCGCGTACCCGGCCGCCACCAGGGTCTCAAAGCCGGCGCGGATCAGCTCGCTCACCCCGCCGCACAGCACCGTCTGCTCGCCGAACAGGTCGCTCTCCGTCTCTTCGCGGAACGTGGTCCCGATCACGCCCGCCTTCAGCGACCCCAGCGCCAGGGCATAGGCGAGCGCGCGCTCCAGCGCCTGCCCGCTGGCGTCATGATGGACCGCCACCAGCGCAGGCACGCCCACGCCCTCGGTGAACAGCTCGCGCACGCGATGCCCCGGCGCCTTGGGCGCCACCATCGACACGTCCACGTCCGCGGGCGGCGCGATCTGCTTGAAGTGAATGCCGAAGCCGTGCGCGAACATCAGCGTCTTGCCGGCCGACATGTGCGGCGCGATGTGGTCGCGATAGAGGTCGCCCTGGAGATGATCGGAAACCAGGATCATCACCACGTTGGCGGCGCCCGCCGCGCCGGCCACGTCGAGGACTTTCAATCCGGCGGCTTCGGCCTTCGCCCACGACTTGCTGCCGGGGTACAGCCCCACCACCACCTCCACCCCCGAATCGCGCAGGTTGAGCGCGTGCGCGTGGCCCTGGCTGCCGTATCCGATGATGGCCACCGTGCGCCCGTTCAAGTACTCCGGGTTCCCGTCTTTTTCGTAGTAACGTTTCGACATGTGTGCTCCGTTTACCGGGCAGGCCAGGAGGCCTACCCCACTGGCGGCTCTGTGACCATTTCTTCGTGACTGCCGCTTCTGGTCGGAACCGGCGGCTGGAGGCGCAGCTTCTTGGCGTCGAGCGCGATGGCCAGCGCGCCCGACCGCGTCACGTCGATCTCGCCGTAGCTGCGCATCACGCCCACAAACTCGTCGAGCTTCTCCGGGTCGCCGGTAACCTCGATGGCATAGCCTTCCACCGAGGAATCCACCACGCGCCCGCCGAAAATCTCGGCCTCCTTCAACACCGCCGTGCGCGATTCCTGCGGCGTGCGGATGCGCACCAGAACCAGCTCGCGCACCACCGCCGGGCTCTCGGTGAGGTCCACGGCCTGCAGCACGTTGATCAGCCGGTTCATCTGCTTGATCACCTGCTGGCGCAGCAGGGGGTCCACGTCCACCACGATGGTCATGCAGGAAAGCGCCGGGTCGAGCGTGCGCGCCACCGTCAGGCTCTCGATGTTGTAGCCGCGCTGGCTGAGCAGCCCGGTGACGCGCATCAGGGCGCCGGGCTTGTTTTCGAGCAGTACGGAAATCACTTGCAGCATAGATTCACCTTCGTCACTTGGCGGGCACCGGCACCGGGTGCGGCGGCCCCAGCACCATTTCATTGATGGCCGCGCCCGCGGGCACGATGGGGTACACACACTCCGTGGGCGATACCTTCACGTTCAGCAGGTACGGCCCCGGCTCCTTCAGCGCCGCCTCCAGCGCCGCCGCCAGTTCCCGCGGCTTGTCGATGGTGCGGCCCTTGAAGCCGTACGCGCCCGCCAGCTTTTCCGCGTCCGGAAACGAGTCCAGCGTCACCGCGCTCAGCCGGTTGTTGTAGAACAGCTCCTGCCATTGCCGCACCATGCCAAGAAAACCGTTGTTCATCACGACGATCTTTATGGGCAGTTGGTAGCTGGCGATGGTGGCCAGCTCGGGAATGGACATCTGGAAGCCGCCGTCGCCTACAATCGCGAAGACCAGCTTGTCGGGCCGCGCGAACTGCGCGCCAATGGCCGCAGGCAACCCGAAGCCCATCGAGCCGAGGCCCCCGGAATTGAGAAACAGGCGCGGCTCGTTGAAGCGGATCAACTGCGCCGCCCACATCTGGTGCTGGCCCACGTCGGAGGCCACGATCGCCTGCCCCGCCGAGAGCCGGTCGATCTCGGCCATGAGGTGCTGCGGTTTGATCTCGTCGGGAGACGTCACCGCGCGCAGGGGGTGCTCCTCTTTCCACGCGCGGATTTGCCGCCACCACTCGCGCCGCGCGGCGTGCACCTCGCCGCCATCCTCGCCCTTCGCCTCCGCCAGTAGCTTGTTGAGCCTGGTCAGCACGCGCTTCACATCGCCCACGATGGGCACGTCGGGCGCGCGGTTCTTGCCGATCTCCGCCGGGTCGATATCCACGTGGATCACCTTGGCGTGCGGCGCGAAGGCGGCCAGGCGCCCGGTCACGCGGTCGTCGAAGCGCACGCCGAGCGCGATCAGCAGGTCGGCATTGGTCATGGCCATATTGGCCGCGTAGCTGCCGTGCATGCCCGGCATGCTGATGAAGTTGGGGTGGCAGGAAGGCAGGCCGCCCAGGCCCATCAGCGTGTTCACCACCGGCGCGTCGGTCAGCTCGACTAACTCGCGCAGCTCCGCGGCCGCGCCCGCCGCCACAATGCCGCCGCCGGCATAGACCAGCGGCCGCCCGGCTTCCGCGATCAGTTGCGCGGCGCGGCGGATCTGCCCGGTGTGGCCTTCGGTGAAGACTTTGTATCCCGGCAGGTGAATCGCGGTCACCGGCTGGTAGTGCCCCTGGCCCTGCAAAACGTCCTTGGTGACATCCACCAGCACCGGCCCCGGCCGCCCGCTGGCCGCGATGTAGAACGCCTCGTGAACGGTCTGCGCCAGGTCCTCCAGCCGCTTCACCAGGTAATTGTGCTTGGTGCAGGAGCGCGTGATGCCGAAGGTATCGGCCTCCTGGAAGGCGTCGCTGCCGATCAGCTTGGTGGGCACCTGCCCGGTGAGGGCCACGATGGGGATGGAATCCATCATGGCGTCCACCAGCCCGGTGGTCAGGTTGGTGGCGCCCGGCCCGGAGGTGGCGCAGCACACCCCCACCTTGCCGGTGGCGCGCGCATAGCCTTCTGCGGCGAAGGCGGCGTTCTCCTCGTGGCGCACCAGCACATGGCGGATGTGGTGCTCATACAGCACGTCGTAAAAGGGAAGGGTGACGCCGCCGGGATACCCGAACATGCAATCCACGCCCTCCCGGGACAGGCATTCCACCAGCATCCGCGCGCCGCTCATCAGCGTTGACATATGGGCAAACCTCAAAAAAACCGCTGCAAATGAAAAAGGCCATCAACCGGGCTGATTCGCCCCGCTGATGGCCTTTGGGAACTCAGTTCCTGCCGGCCGTCAAGCGGGGCCGGATACGATGACCAGAATAAGGGTAATGATGTTTGCGGTAATCGGGATGGCGCCGGACAGGTGCATCGCGGAACTTAGGTACAAGTCTAGCCGACGAGTCTTCCAAACGCAAGCGGATTGCGAAATGAACCGCGATTCACCGCGGTCCAGAGGCCTTGCGCTCTTCCGTCAGGCGCTCGGCCAGGAACACCTTCAGCAACGACTGGTACGGAACGTCGCGGCGATTCGCCAGCACTTTAAGATCCTCGATCATGGAAACCGGAAGCCGCAGGGAGATGGTCCGCAGGGACGGTTTGAGGCGCACGAGTTTCCTGCGCTTACCCGACGGCCAATCCAGGTATTCGGTCGAATCCGCGGTGGCCCAGAACTTCCTCTCGTCGTCTTCGTTTTTGAACTCAGGAATTCTCTTCTTCATATCGAGCGTAGGTCCCCGTTTCTTAGCGTTCTTCCGGATCGAAAAGAAGACCTGGTATACCGGCGCTGGAAACTGGCTTTCGGCGGACTACAAAGTGGTTTTCGATCAGTTCAATCTGGTAGTGCTCCGCAATCTGCGCAAGCAGGTTTCGCCGGGCCCCAGGGGCGTACCAGGTTTGCCTGCTCAATTCGACGAGTTTCGGTGCTCGATCTTCGAATAGTGCAATGGCATGTCTCGCCGGATCAAGCCGGCTCGGATAGAGAATTCCGTCCGCCAAAACCGAATGATCATGCAAGGCTTTGGACCATAACTGAGCCTGTTCGCGGTCAGCCGAAACCAAGCGGGCGTCCGCACCTATCCGCTTCAGGGCACCCGATGGTGTGAGGTCCACCAGGCGCAACGCCCGTGCGCCCTTAAGCTCGGCAACTGCTTTGGTCTTCAATTCAGCGGTTGTGACAAGCCGGCTACCCGGGTCTTTGATGACACTCTCGATGAAGGCACAAAAAATGTCCGCTCCGGCGTACAAGACGCCATACGATCCGTCCGGCGCGTCGAATCTGTACCGTCCAGTTCTTCCAAAAAATACCGGATGCTGAGAAACGCTGTGACTACGAAAAACCGGCCGGTCGAACTCCACTATCGTGAGCGCGCTGTCCGCAAAATCATCCGGCGGCGCAGGCAATGGGCCGGGATTCACATTCACTCCGCCCCATGCTCGCCGTAGACTGCTGCAGCGTCAAGCACAGCATCCAAACCACCGGCCTTCAGCGTTTCGATCGGCGTTCGATTTGCCAGCCGCTGATTCTTGCTCACAAAAAAAGCTACCTGCATCCACTCATCGTGGGGACTCAGCGACTTTAGTACATCCTCAAAGCCAGGCAGGACACCCGATTTGTCGAACTGCCAAACTGGGTAACGGTATCCGTGCCGTCCGGCCGACACCGCCAGGAGTTTTCCGGTGCGGCGCCGATTCTCCACCGTTTGCCAACTGATGCCCAGAGTCTCCGCAACTTGTACCGCCGTCCAGGCGCCGCCATGCGCATCGATTAATCGGCGCGCGGCCTCTATGCCTCGTATGAAAGCCGGAGCCAGCGGCTCCACCGCTTTTAGGTCGTTAAGAAGTTCCGGTGAAGACAAAGCTCGCAACAGAACCGCCAGGTCGGTCGGTGCCGCAGTTGCGTTTGCGATTGCGACTTCGGAAAGCGCCGTGAACCTCAAGACGGCGTTGATACTCCGTACGAGCAAGGCTCGTATGATCGGAGGTTCCCGCTCCACTGCGAGATGCACTTCCTCGAGCCATTCGGGGATCTCCGCCGGTGGCGCCGTCGTCGACGCCGGCTCCCCCGGCGAGGGTCCCGCTCCCGTGTTCGGCTGAACCCATTTCGAACGACCTTGCACCCGCCCACGTTGCGCCATAGTCCCCATTATCATATCCCTGTTTCCGGCGACCCCCGCAAACCGCTCTCGTGGAACATGGAGAGAACACAGCGGCGTCGAAGTTGATATCATCTCTGTACCGAAAGGACCTTCCCATGACACCCATCTCTATAACCGTAGTCTGCCGGCGGCTGGCCGCTGCCGCCCTGCTCTTCTTCTGCATCGCCTGGAGCGCCGCCGCCGCCGAGGGCATCAATGTCACCGAACGGCTCGACGGGTTCGATGCCTACATGGCCAAGACCCTCAAGGATTGGAATGCGCCGGGCGTCGGCGTCGGCATCGTGGTCAACGACAAGCTGGTCTTCGCCAAGGGCTACGGCTTTCGCGATTATGAGAAAAAACTGCCGTACACGCCCGGCACCATGAGCCCCATCGCGTCCAATACCAAGCTGTTCACGGCCATCGCCGCGGGCATGCTGGTGGCCGACGGGAAGCTCACCTGGGACAAGCCCGTGCGCGATTCCGTGCCCGCCATCCGCTTCTATAACGACCAGCTCAACAACGCCGTGACCCTGCGCGATATGCTGTCGCACCGCACCGGCATCACGCGCCACGACACCATCTGGTACAAATCCGACTTCAGCCGCAAAGAGCTCTTCGAGAAGCTGGTCTACCTGGAGCCGCAGGAGCCCATCCGCGAGACCTTCCTGTACAACAACCTGATGTACGCGGCGGTCGGCTACCTGATCGAGCTGCAGTCCGGTAAGACCTGGGAGCAGTTCGTCAAGGAGAGGATCCTCGATCCGCTGCAGATGAGCTCCACCAGCTACAGCGTTGCCGACATGTTGAAGCGTCCGGAGTTCGGCGTCGGTTTTACCGAGCGGCGCGATTCCTTCGAGATCTACAAAATCCCCTACTACGAGGACATCGCGGGCGTGGCCCCTTGCGGAGCCATCGTCTCCAACATCGAAGATATGTCGCACTGGCTGATCGCGCTGATGAATCAGGGCAAATACGAAGGCAAGCAGGTGCTTCCGCCGGAAGTGTTGAAGGCGACCCTGGAGCCCGCCATCGCGCTGCCCAACACGGGCCTCGAGACCATGGGCTGGTCGGAGATGCTCAATGCGGCTTACGGCATGGGGCGGCAGACGGCCGTCTACCGGGGCCACCTGATGACCTTTCACGGCGGCGATCTGCCGGGCTTCCACACGCAGGTTTCGTTCATGCCGCAGGACCACATCGGCGTCCTCGTTTTTGAAATCGGAAATCACAGCCAGCCGCTGTACAACATCGTCAGCTACAACGTGTACGAAAGACTGCTGGGCATGGACCAGACGCCCTGGAGCGACCGCCAGCTCACCATGCGTCTGAAGGGCAAGAAGGCGGGCACCGAGGCGCGCACCAAGGCCGGCGAAGGGCGGGTTCCCGATACCAAGCCGTCGCACCCACTGGCGGCTTACGCCGGCGTCTACGAGCACCCCGCTTACGGCCTGATGACCATCGGCCTCAAGGACAACGAGCTGCAATTCGACTTTCATAAGATCAAGCTGCCCCTGACGCAGTTCCACTACGACCGCTTCGACACGCCCGACGACGAGCAGAACGGCAAATCGTCGGTGAACTTCCGGACCAATCCGCAGGGCGATATCGATAAGGCGGTGATGTCGCTCGATGAAGGGGAAGCGGTCTTCGTGCGCAAGCCCGACACGGTCGACCCGAAGCTGATGTCGCAGGCGGCGGGCTGGTACGAAACGCCCACCGGTGTGAAGATCCAGGTGGCGGCGGCCGCGGGAGGCGGTTTGTCGCTCATGCCGCCCGGCCAGCCTCCGATTCCATTGAAGCAGTTGAAGGGGCTCGTATTCGGCATCCCCCGCTTCTCCGATGTGACCCTGGAGTTTGTGGTCCAGGACGGCAAGGTCACGGGCTTGAAACAGAAGAGCCCGTCGGGTGAGATCACGTTACCCAAGAAGTAGCGGGGGCCGGATGGCGGGTTGGCAACCGGCCGCAGCTTGCCAAGCTGCCCCACTTATTTCGCGAAGTTACGCTGCAGGAAGCGGAGGCCGGTGACGAATTTGTCGCGCAGGTCGGCCAGGTCTTTGGTCTTGCGCAGCTCGCGCCACAGCGTCCGGGGATGCAGGTAGTGGCCGCGGTAGGCGCGCGCGACCAGCTCTTCGAGGCGCTCGGCGGAGAGGTGGGGGTAGGAGATGATGGAGTCCCGGGCGGGGTCCACGGGGACGTAATCGCCGTAGGCCATCCAGCCGTTGGCTTTGGCGGCATCGTAGAACGCGGTCCCGGGAAACGGGTTGGCGATGCTGAAGAGCACGTAATCCACGTCCAGGCGTTTGAGCTCGCGCAGAGTCAGTTGGATGGTCTCCTCGGTTTCCACGGGCGTGGCGCCGAACAGGATGTTCAACTCCACGGCGATGCCATGCTTCTTCAGGATGCGGACCGCCTTCTCGGTATCTTCCGCGCGGATGTTCTTGCCGACGGCGTCGAGGACCTTCTGGTCGAACGATTCGGTTCCCAGGTCCACGTAGGCGCAGCCGGCGCGGGCCATGGCCTCGGCGGCGCGGTCGGTGACGCGGTCGCAACGGGCCAGGCACGACCACTCCAGCCCGAGATCCTGAATGCCGGCGCAGATCGCCGCGGTGCGCGGCTCGTCCCACAGGAACTGGTCGTCGATCACCGAGACCGACTTGAAGCCCAGCGCGGCCAGGCGCGACATCTCTTCGACGACCCGCTGTGCCGAGTGCAGGCGCACGGGCGGTTTGACGCCGTGATGGCGCTTGTGCTCGAGCTCGCGCGCGTACGAGAGGGAATTGGGGACGCAGTACCAGCACTGCGCGTAGCAGCCGCGCGAGGTCAGGATGGCGGCGTGCGGCCGGCTGTGGAGCTTGGGGTTGGAGTACGGCCGGTGGTCGAGCAGCGTGCGGTCGGGAACGGGCAGCGCATCCAGATCCTTTATATAGGGCGCCGGGGGATTATGGACCGGGCCGGACGCCGCGCGATGAGAGACGCCCTCCATGCCAGCGAGATCCTCGCCGCCCGCGAGCGCGGCGACCAGGCGCGGAAGGACGAGCTCAGCCTCGCCGCGCACCACGTAGGAATTCTCCTGGTCGAGAAAGACGGATGCGTCCCAGGTAGGCTGCGGGCCGAAGAAGATGAAGCGGGCCGAGGGGCGCGCGGCGCGGAGGATGTCGCGCGCCAGGCGGTCCGTGCGCTGCGACAGAAAGACGGTGTAGAAGCAGTAAATATCGGAATCGTCGGCGGCGGCGAACTCGCGAAACGCCTTCTCGCTCTTGCGCAGGGCGGCGAAATCGTGGACCACAACGGCGTGCCCCTGTAGCTTGCAGGCAGTGGCGGGATACAGCATCGCCACGAGGGGAAGGAAGTAGATGCTGTAATTACAGCCGAAGCAGCGGTCCACATCCCGAGTCTGGTCCAGAACCGGCGGTATCAGGAAAGTGACTTTCATTTGCCGTTCACTTCGCGCAAGGGAAAGAGCCATTCGCGCAGGAAGCCGAGCGACCAGGCTAGCAGAAAGACCGCCAGGACGAAGGGGACACACAGTCCCGCACGGACGGACCTTGTTTTGGCGATGCCGGCGATCACCGCGGCAGCGCCCGCCGCGAGCGCCAGCGACGCCAGGATGGCGAAACCTCCGGTCACGAACGCCGCCGCCACAAGGGCGGCCGCCACCAGCGGAAGCGCGGCGCCCGCGATCACGTGCAGCGGGCGCAGCAGACGCCGGTTGCGCTTGCCGACTTGCAGGCGGCCGATGGCGAAGCGGTACATCTGGCGAAAGAAGCTGCGCGGGCGGCTGCGGCGGTGGTGCCACAGCACCATGTTTTCCGACACCACGTGGCGGAATCCGCGGCTGCGCAGCAACCAGTTCAGCCAGACGTCCTCGGCGGTCAGCAGGCGCTCATCGAGGGGCATGACCGTCTCCAGGGCGGAGCGCCGGTAGATGGCATTACATCCGGGAATGTCGGCCACCGTGTGCGCGGCGGCAATGCTCTGCCGGTGGCAGGTAGCGCCGGCGAAACCGGCCACCAGGAACAGGACGTTGACGGCCTTCTGAAACGCGGTGGCATCCTCGGGAAACAGCGTCACGCCGCCGACGCCGGCGATGCCTTCCGGGCCAAGGGCGTGCACGCCGGTCTTGAGCCAGTCGCGGCGGACGATGCAGTCGGCGTCGGTGAAGGCCACGAATTCGCCGCGCGAGGCGGCGAAGCCGCAGTTCCGGCCGGAGACGACGGTCTGCCCCTGGTTGGGCACCACCGTGGCGCCGAACTGCTGCGCGATCAGGCGGCTGTTGTCGGTGGAGAGGCTGTCGGCGACGATCACTTCGAAGCGATGGCGGGGATATTCGAGGGCGGCGAGGGATTCCAGGCAGCGGCCCAGGATGCGCTCTTCGTTCCGGACGGGAATGACGATGGAGACAAATGGCGGATCGGGCTGCATGGGAAATCCCAGGGTTAGTATCAGAGTAACAGATCCCGGTGTCTGGTGGGAACGCAAAATAAACGCAAAGGCTTTTCACCGCTGAGGCGCCGAGACGCCGAGCACTTAGGGTTTCGGCCACCTCGGCGCCGGTACCTGTTGGGTGCAGCCGCGGGTACGCGCGCCGAACCAGCCGGGCACGCGGAGAGCCGATGGACTTGGTCTTACTCGGCGGCTCGGCGCCTCGGCGGTGGAATCCTGGCACATGATAGGATCGGTCAGTAAGGATCGTCATGGCATCGCAGGAATTCTCGCAACCCCGGAGCCCGTCGCGCGGCGAGATCGCCGGGCTGATCGCCAACCGCCTGAGCGAACGGCGGGAGGCTCTCGGGCGCGAGTTCCACGAACCGGGGCGGATTCCAAGTTTCATCCTCGACGACCTGCTTCCGGCCGGGATGGCGAGGGCGATCTATGAAGCATTCCCTTCCACGGATGCGCTGGTTTTGAAGAAGACGCTTGGGCAGCTCAAGTTCGTGGGCTACCAGATGAGTAATTACGACCCCCTGCTGGAGGAGATCATTTACGCTTTCCAGGACGCGCGCGTGGTGCGCGCGGTCTCCGCGATCACCGGGCTCGGCGATCTGCTTCCCGACGAACGGCTGTACGCGGGGGGCATCAGCCTGATGGCGGAAGGCCACTACCTGAATCCGCATCTCGATAATTCGCACGATATGGAACGGAATAATTACCGCGTGCTGAATCTACTCTACTATGTGACTCCGGACTGGCGCGCGGAATACGGGGGGCACCTGGAGTTATGGGACGAGGGGCCGAGCGGGCATGCGCGCACCCTGGAGAGCCGCGCGAACCGCCTGGTGGCCATGCAAACCGACGAGCGGAGCTGGCACTCGGTGAGTAAGGTGGTGCATGCGGGCCGGCGGTGTTGCGTCTCCAATTACTACTTTTCGCCGCGGCCGGCCGGGGAGGATGCTTCTTACCATGTCACTTCGTTTCGCGGCTGGCCGCATCAAAAGGCCGCGGACCTGCTGATGCGCGCGGACAACGCGGCGCGGCTGGCGATCCGGAAGATCGGCGGTGGGTGGTTGTTCAAGAATCCGCATGTATACAAGAAATGAGGGGCCGGGGGCCGGGGGCCAGGGACCGGGGGAAGGAAGCTCGCTTCGCTCGCAACGTTCTGAAAGAGACGCGAGCGAAGCGAGCTACTTTCACCTGGCCCCTGGCCCCCGGCCCCCGGCCCCTGCCCGCATGCGTGAGCGGCTCCTCAATGCGGGACTGGTCTGCCTCAGCGCGCTGGCGAGTCTCCTGCTGCTGGAAGGGGGCGCGCGAGTTTACCGGCACCTGCATCCGCAGCCGCCTAACAACCAGTATGCGTTCCGCGCGCGGCAACCGGCGCCCTACCGCGGCGCGTGGTACTACGGCCCGCAGTTCGTCGACGAGATGTTCCGCGAGCCGAACGGCTGGTTCATCCGGCCGGATACGCGGATCGTGGTTCCCGGCGATTTTCACGGCCGGTATTTCAACGTGGAGAATGGCCGGCGCCGCACCACCGGTTTGCCGGCGGCGCCGCAGCATCGCGTGTGGCTGGTGGGCGGCTCGGCGGTCTACTGCGGGGAAGTTCCGGACGGGGAGACGATCGCGAGCCATCTGCAGCGCCTGTTGAACGAGCGGCGCCCGGGCTACTGGCAGGTGGAGAACGCGGGCTCCATTACCGTGACTACCGCGCAGCAACTCGAGCTACTGCGGACTTTGGCGGTGCGCCCGGAGGACGTGGTCATCTTCTTCGACGGTGTGAACGATATCGTCCAGGGCATTTACAACGGCGATCCGCTGGGGTGGGTAGCGGGAGAAAACCGCAAGCAACTGCAGGGCGCGGGAGCGCTGAAGGCGCTGCTGGTGCGGATCAACGCCAAGTACCTGGCATCCCGGCTACAGGGCTATTCCGCGCTGGTGGGCACCATCCTGGGCAACATCATGAACCGCAGAAACCTGGTGCGCAGCCCCCATCTCGACGATCCGGGAAGGTTGGACGCGCTGGCGCGCGAGACCGCCGCGGTCTTTCGCGAGAACATCGCGCAGGCGAGCCGCTTCGCGGACGCGCGGGACGCGGGCTTCGTTCATTTTCTGCAGCCGGAGATTTATGGGGCGGCGAGGCGGACCGCTTATGAAGCGGGCCTGGTGGACAACTACTACCTCAACCCCAACGGACTGGAGACGGCGTTCACCGCGGGCTATCCGCTGCTGCGGGAAGAGACGCTGGCCGCCGGGGGCTTCGACCTCTCCGGCGTGTTGGACGACAGAACGGGCGGCGAGGAGTTCTATCTCGATTTCTGCCACGTCAATCATCGGGCCAACGCCCGCCTCGCGGCGGCCATGCTGGAACACCTGAAATAAAACGGTGACATGAAATAAAACGGTGACAGGCTACGCCGTCCACGCGCCGCAAAAAGGCGCGGCTTGGGACAGCGAAGCCAGCCACCGTTTTCGCGCAGTCAGGCGTGGCGCTTCTCGATGTCCCGGTGATTTACCTTGGCCTTGAAACCGGCGTCCACCAACTTCTTGCGAATCTGGTCGGCGATCATCACCGAGCGGTGCTGGCCGCCGGTGCAGCCGAACGCAATCGTAAGGTAACTCTTGCCTTCGCGAATATAGTGGGGCAGTAAGTAGACCAGCAGATCGGAAATGCGTTCGATGAACTCGACGGTCTGGGGAAATGACCGGATGTAGCGCGCGACGGCGGGATTCCGGCCGGTGAGATTCTTGAAACGCGGGATGTAGTTGGGATTGGGAAGGAAGCGGACGTCGAAGACCAGGTCGCTGTCGGGCGGCACGCCGTTGCGATAGCCGAAGCTGGTTACGTAGATGAGGATCTTGGATTGGTCGCGCTGGCCGCGGAAGCTTTCCCCGATGAACTCCCGCAGTTCATGCACGGTGAACTTGGAAGTATTGATGATCAGGTCGGCCATGGTGCGGATGGGCGCCAGTTGCGCGCGTTCGGAGCGAATGCTTTTGGAGATGGACCGGTGGGCTCCGAGCGGGTGGGGCCGGCGGGTTTCGCTGAAACGGCGGACGATGGCCTCGTCGTCGGCCTCGAGGAAGATCAGCCGGGCGTCCACCGAATGGCGAATGCCGGCGAAGATCTCGGGGAACCGCTTCAGCCCCTCGCCTTCGCGGATATCCACGACCAGGGCCGCGGCTTTGATGCCGGGGTTGTCGCGGGTCAGCTCGGCGAACTTGGGAATCAGCTCGACCGGCAGGTTATCCACCGAGTAGAAGCCCAGGTCCTCGAGGGCCCGCAACACCGAGCCTTTTCCCGAACCGCTGAGGCCGGTAATCACGGCGAGCTCGGGCTTGTGAGCGGCTCGTTTGGGGCGCCTCCGGGGAGCAGAGCTGGGGCGCGCCATTTTCGGCGCTATGCCTCGACCAGGTCGAAATCGCCGTCGCGGCGGCGCACCAGCACGGAAACGCGATCGGTTTCGGAATCCCGATATACCAGGTACGGGAGGTTCTTGTCCATCTCCATGAGGGCCTCTTCGAGGGTCATGGGCTTGCGCTTGCGGTGATGGTTGATGCGGTAGACGCGGCGTTCGGTCCCGGATTCGGATTCGGCTTCCGCTTCCGCTCCCACGGGCTCGACCGCCTCGGGCTCGGGAGCGGCCTTGGCGGCGCGCCTGGTGTCGCGCCACTTGGTCCGCACCTTGACGGCCTGCTTTTCCAATTTGTCGGCGGCCGCGCAGATGGCGTTGAACGGGTCCGTGTTGGAACCCAGCCCCACAAGCTGGTGATGGTAGTAGTGAATGGTGGCTTCCGCGTGATGGAGATGGCGTTCGAGCGACACGACGATATGCGCTTCCGATTCGCGCCGGCCGTCCAGCAGTTTTCCGATCTTGGCGTAACGCGCCTCGACCTTCTTCAACTGCGCCGGCGCCAGCTCGACCTGTCTGCCCGTGTAGGTGATTTTCATGGGTTCCCCCTCTCCATTTATAACCGATTTCGGGAACCGGTCAGTTGCGGACGCGCCGCTGATGGGTGGAGGGGATTTTCAGATCCTCGCGGTATTTGGCCACGGTGCGCCGTGTCACGTTGATGCCCTGGGTCTGCAACAGCGTGGTGATCTGCTCATCGGTGAGAGGCTTGGTGCGATCCTCGTCTTCAATCATCTTCTTCACCATCCGTTTCAGCAGCAGCAGCGGGGTGTGGCCGCCCGAGGGCCCCTGGACGGCTTCCGAGAAGAAATAGCGCAGCTCGAACACGCCCTGCGGCGTATGCACGTACTTGTTGGCCACGGCCCTGCTGACGGTGGAGGGGTGCACCCCGACTTCCTCGGCCACCTCCTTGATCATCATGGGCTTGAGCTGGTCCAGACCGTAGCTCAAAAACTCCGTCTGGCGGCGCACGATGGACTGGCAGACCTTCAGGATGGTCTGCTTGCGCTGCTCGATGTTCTTCATGAGCTGGATGGCGGAAGTGTAGCGCTCGCGCACGTAATCGCGAACTTCCTTGGTGGCGCCGTTCTCGCGGTCGAGCATCTTGCGGTATTGCGCATTCAGGCGGAGCTGCGGCACATCCTCGTCGTTCATCTGGATGATGTAGTCGTCGCCATCCTTGGTGAAGTAGACGTCGGGTTCCACCAGGCGCGCCCCGGCGCCGGAGTAACGCAGGCCCGGCCGCGGGTTGAGGTGCTGGATCATCTTGACGGCGATCTCGATGTGCTCCATGGGGCGCCCCAGCAGCTTGGCAATCTCTTTGTACTGGCGGGTCTCGAGCAGGCGCAAATGGTTGGACACGATTTGCCAGGCCACGCCCCCCTTCCCGTTGAGGCTCTCGATTTCGAGCAGCAGGCATTCCCGCACGTTGCGTGCGCCGACGCCCGCCGGATCGAGCGACTGCACCACCTTCAGGGCCTCTTCCACGCACTCCAGCTTGTGCTCGCCGACCGAGGCGATCTCTTCCAGCGCGGAGAACAGATAGCCGTCTTCGTCGAGGTTGCCGATGATGGATTCGGCGGCGTCGCGGACCTCGTCGGTAATCAGGCTGACGCTCAATTGCGAGCGCAGGTAGTCGCCGAGGGTGACCGGCGCGGAGAGGAAAGTTTCAAACGACGGTTTTTCGACCGATTCCGAGGCGGGGCTCTTATAGCCGGGGTCCAGGTAGTCGTCGAAGAACGATCCGAAATCGATCTCGTCGAACGGGTCGGTGGCCGCCGGTACTTCGAGGGCCGGATCGGCCGAGGCCGTCGGCTCCGGGAGCACCACGGCCGCCGCCGTCTCTTCGGCATCGGGGAACAGGTTGCCATTGATGGCCACATCGCCCACCGAGCCATCGAGCGAGTTGGCGTCGTTCAACACGGCGGCTTCCAGGATCTGCTTATCGGCAGGATCGATGACGTGCTCCTGTTCGGCTTCGAGCAGGGGGGTCAATTCCTCGGGGGTGATTTCCTCCCCGGGCGCCTCGGTGGCTTCCTCCAAGACCGGATTCTTGACGATCTCCTGGGTGATCATCTCCTTCAGTTCCAGCCGGTTGAGCTGAAGGACGGTGACCATCTGCACCAGGCCCGGGGTGAGAATCTGCTTCTGCGCGACCCGGAGTTGCAGTCTTGGCGTCAGTGAGCTCATCTGCCCTCTATGATATCACCGGATCAACGCATTCTCCGGGCCATACAGGGCACTCCGCGGGGCCGGTCTGTGCCATTCTGGACGAACCGGTGCAATCGGGTTATGCTGCTTAGTCGGAGACAAACAATAAGCTGGACAAATGTTTGAGGCGAGCGTATTCTAAGGTGGATGATCAGGTCCACGCGAGGGCGGTCTGTTTCGGGAGCTGAGAGGCGATGGCTGAAGGTTTTCGGCACCTTGAATGAACTTCAGGCGAGGCTGTTCGCCGCAGATAAAGCACTGGATTTGGGGCGTGGCGGCATAAGTCGGCTGGCGGCTTTGACGGGGCTGTCCCGGACGACGATTACGAAGGCAGTCGAGGAGTTGGAAAGTGGCAGAAGGCTGGTGAGCACCGGCGAAGGCCGGGTGAGGCGGGTAGGCGGAGGGAGGAAGAAGGTCGCAGGGGTTGACTCTGGCGTACGGGATCTGTTGGCCAAGATCCTGGAGGAGACGACCGCCGGGATCCGATGAGTCAGTTGCGGTGGACCAGCAAATCGACACGCACGATGGCGGAGGAGTTGACTCGATTAGGGCACCCCGTGTCGTGGGTGACGGTAGCGCGATGCCTGGACGATATGGGGTATTTTTTGCAGGCCAATCGCAAATCCAAGGAGGGACCACAACACGCGAATCGGGATGCTCAATTCCGCTACATCAACCGGCAGGGGAAAGCACTGTTAGGAACGGGCGACCCGGTGATCTCGGTGGACGCCAAGAAGAAGGAATTGGTGGGGCCCTTTAAAAACGGGGGGTGCACGTGGCGACCGAAAGGGAAGCCGCAGGAGGTGAACACCAAAGATTTCCCCAGCTTGGCCCAAGGCAAGGCGCTTCCCTTAGCCCCTAAGCTGAGACCTAAGTTGAGCAGAGAGCCTCCTCAGAGGGGCATGAAGGGTATGAATAGTTATGAATAGTTTTGCTGAAAGTTCCGTATAGAGGGGGCTCTAAGGAAAAGTTTCGGAAAAACTCTTCATAACCCTTCATACCCTTCATGCCCACCTCGGTGCGGTCACTCGCGCAGCGAGAGGCCCTCGCACATGACCCCCTTCATGGTGTTCTGCTTGCTCATTCCGCGTTCGGTCAGCCGGCGGCCGAAAGCGGTCGCCGTCAGCGGTTCCTCACCGTTCTGCTCGCACCAGACTTTGTATAGCTCATACAGCCGCGACGACTTCATCCTCGCCTTGGAATCTTTGCTTAATATGCAGCACTCAGACAGGAAGCGGCCGACCTCATCGCTCTCCGAACGGTACTCCGTCGTCGCCTCGACCACGCTGGCGGGGAATTTCAAGCCGTCCTTCTGCCAGCGCAGACAGCCTCTAACGGCCCAGGCCAGGATGCCCGGCAGCTCCTCTAGCAACGCCTGCTTGAGGCTCTTGTTCTCGTGGCCCTCGAAGCTCACGTCGAAAGGAACGAGCTTGATGCGTGACCAGATGGCGGGATCGGTGCCCGACACTTTCGGCTTGTGGTTCGTCGCCAGCCAAAGTTTGAAGGTGGGATCGAACTCGCTGGAATTCTCGTAGAGCCGCCGCGCGCGGATGCGGTCGCCGCCGGTCAACCATTTAATCAGGCCCTCGGCCATCGCCGCTCCCTCGTGGGACTCCTGCGCGGTGACGAGCCGCCGACCGCGCATGTTGGCCACGTCATCTCGCATCCCGGCATCGCGCCGCGCCGTGAAGGTCGAGAAGTCGGCCGTGCCCGCATAGTCGCCCGTGAGGGCCTGGACTGTCTTCAGAAATGTGCCTTTCCCGTTGCGTCCCGATCCGGCCAGGAGGAAGAAACACTCTTCCCGAACGTCGGCGGTGATGGTGTATCCGATGGCGCGCTGGAGAAACGGGATCAGATCGGGATGGGGCTCAAACACCTCGGATAGAAACTTCTTCCACCTGGGACACCTTGCCTCGGGGTCGCACTCTACCTCCGCGAGCTTCGTCAGCAGGTCCTCGCGGCTGTTCTCCCGCAGCTCGCCGGTGCGCAGGTCGATGGTTCCATTCTTGACGTTGAGCAGCCACGCGTCGCAGTCGAGCTGGTCGGGCGTTACCGCCACGTCGGGCCGTGCCAGCGCGATCATGGCATCGATGCGCTGGCGGCTCTCCGCGCGGCGTGCGTGATCGATTAGCGCTTTCCGTATGGCATCGTCGCCGACATCGGACGCCTGGGCGTACGTGGCGCGCACCGTGTGCTTCGCGAGCGCGATCATGCGTCGGCACTCGTCCCGCTCCCATCGCGTGTCGTTCCAGACGAGCCAGCTTTGCCACGCCTCACACCAGCGGATATCTCCGCCGTGAAGGGCCACCAGCCGTTCGGCGTTTCCTAGATCCGTGTAGGGATAGCGCGTCAAATCTTCCGCCGTCGTGATCGGGACTACGCGCGGGGCCTTTCGCGGCTCGCGCGTATAGGCTTGCTTGACGCTCGCCATGGCTTCTTGCTCGGTGTACGGTTGTGGCTGTCCCTTGGTGTTGGTTCCTGATGTCCGGCTGGCGTAGTTCCGCATGATCGTCTCGGCCTCCTGTTCGGCGCAGCCGCTATCGCGCAACTGACACGCCAGCCAGAACCCCGCGTTGTTGCGCCCGTCCGAAGCAGCCAGGTCTAGCGCCTTCACGACGAAGTGCTCGGCACCGGTCGCGCGAATGCGGGCGACTTTCGCTCGCGCCTGCGCCCGCCATCCTGTAGGCGCAGGGTCATCATCCCCCACCTGAACCGCCCCACCGTGGCCGTTGGCTGCGACGCTCCCGTTAACCGGCGCCGGCGCGGGCGGATCGAGCAGACCCAGAAATTTCCTGAGACCCGGCGGCAGAATGTCGAGCTTGTCCGGCTGCGGACCGCGCAACCAGCGATACTTGCCGCCGTTGCATCGCCCGCTTATGCAGGCGTAGCCACCATCGCCGCGAACGTCCAGTCCGGGGTATCGCTTCCCTAACTCGATTTTCGACTTGCCGTTGACGGTGCCGACGCGCCAGCCGGGGTGCTCGAAATCGACGTGGTAGCTGCCGCTGGGCGTTCGCCGGTGCGGCTTCAGGCCGAGTGCCCGCATCGTCTTTTCCCCGTGCTTTCCGTCGAAGTCGAGCGTAATGACGCCCGACACCGCGCCGGTAACCATCGCCCAGGCAGCAGGCGCGAGCGTCTGCCATCCGCTCAATTCCTGCGCGGTCGGCAGACGTTCCTGAAATGGTTTCCACTTGTGGATGGGTTTCTTGTTTCTTCCGCACGGGATGACGGATCGTCCCATCTCCAGGAGATCCGCGGCAGTACTCACGAGGCCCTCTCCACGATGGAGTCGAGCTGCGCCCGAAGCCTGCGGCTGATGTGGTTCAGCCGCTTCACGGTTCCCGGATGGCTGCGCGGTAGGAGCGCTTTTCGGCCAGCCTCCACCATCGAGCGCAACAGTTGGGCGTCGGACGGTTGCAGGACCAGCCCGCTCCCCGATGGTAGATGGCGGAGGCGCGCCAGTTCTCGCCGCAATTCCAACTCCTCCTCCAGCCAGCGGCGCGTCGGTTGGGCGAGCCAGTCTTGCGTCAGGGACCACCTGACGTACGGGGTCGGGACAGCGGAGATCGGACTGCCCTTGTGCTTGCCGAACGGCATCACCAACGCCACGGCTATTTCACCTGTGAGAATTCGCGGATCTTGCGGGGGTCTCCCATCACTTGGTTGTCGCCGTAAGTTTTGCAGGTCTGGTCGGCGCACAGCGGGCGCGTGCCGTCCCCGACATGTCGCGATCCGAAACTGGAGAGCGGTGCGGCCTCGGTGAGCCGAACGTACCGACGCCGCCCCGTGCGCATCCACTCGCCCCAGCCACGCGCGACGAGAGCATCGGCGGCCCCCGGTGCGACGCGCCGGATCAGGACGCCATCCGCGCGCACCTCGATTCCCGGCCGCGCGGAAACGTCCGCGTTCGCCCCCCGCCGAGCGGCGTTCAAGCCGCCGCTCCCCCGCGAGGCTGCTGCGTGCGCTGCGCGATCCACTCCAGCAGCGCGGCACGCGGCACGCGGATCGAACGCGAGCCGGGCACGTGCACGGTCGGGACCACGCCCGCACTCATCCACCTGTAGGCGAGAGCGCGAGAGCAGCCGAGGAGTTCGGCAACCTCGCCGCCCCGGAGAAGAAGCGGCTCCAAATCAAGTCGTTCTTGGCGTTTCATTTCGTATACTCTGTCTAAAGTATACGGTACGTATCTTGACATCTAATACGTTTAGTCGTATTATATTCGTAGCAATGGCGGACGAGCTAACGAAATTCGCTTGGCGGGTACCCTCAACCGGACACCGCTGGATCGACGGTCAGTCCATAGGAGGCGACTCGTCGTCTGCGCAGCGATTTTTGGTTGAAGAAGCACAGCCGGGCGAACTCGCACCAGCGGACGAATACAATCCGCTCCACGAACCCAGCCACAGCGCTTTGTTTAAGACCTTCGCGGAAACGGAGTCCTCGGAGGAAGGCATCCAGCACTTCGCGGACAGGTTCGGCCGCTTGGGGGGCAGCGCGAAGGAATCCGTCGAGGTGCAGGGCGGAACGGGCCGTTTCAGCGAGGGCGAACCACTACACATCTGGCGCTCGGAAATCCTGGCGATGCGCACGCTGATAAGGCTCTGGGATTTGGTCGAGAATCGTGATCAAGCGGGACTGCGGGAATTCATCGAATGGAAAGAGGACGCAGCCTTTTTGCGCTTGCCCTCAACTGCGGGACGGGGCCACGCCAGGGTCAGTGCAGCGATCAAAGAATCCCCCCAACTCAAGCGCGGAGAAACTCTCACGGCGGCGGTCTACTTTCTCCAGGACCTCGTCAACGACAAGTTGGCCCACCATGGTGTTCGGGCGCGTCTCTTGTGGGATGCAAAGCGCGCGGAGTACGGCTTACGTCTCGTCCCGGAAAGCCTGATCGGATGCTTATGGTTGCAGCTTGCGAAAGCGATGGAGAAAGACCGGAACTACCGCCGGTGCGGGAACTGCGAAGCTTGGTTTGAACTCGGTGGCAGCCGTGGCGCTCGCGCGGACAAGAAATTCTGTTCGCCGTCATGCAAGGCAACCGCGCACCGGAGAAAGCATGAAGAAGCCTGCAGACGGTCGCGCGGTTTCTGAACGACTGGCTGGCGTCGATAAAGGCCGATGTCGCGCCCGCGACCTACGTCAGCTACGAGGGAACCGTCCGGCTGCTCCTGATCCCGGCGCTCGGCGGGATTCAACTCGCCAAGCTTGCGCCGCAGCACATCGAGCGGCTGAAGCAGGAAAAGTTAGAAGCCATCAGGGAAACCGGACCCGGCATCTGCAAGCCCGTTGAGGGGCAGCCCGCGCCGCCGCCGCAACACCTGTCTGGTGCGACTGTTCGCTATTGCCTGGTGGTTCTGCGTATGGCGCTGGACCGCGCATGCAAGCTCGACCTGGTTCCGCGAAACGTGGCGATGCTCGTTGACTTCCCCAAGACGGAGCATGCCGAGATCCGGCCCTACACTCCGGAGGAGGCACAGAAGTTTCTGGAGGCCGCGAAAGGGCATCGTTTGGGCGTCCTCTTCTCCACAGCGCTCGCCCTCGGACTCCGCAAGGGAGAGGCGCTCGCGCTCCAGTGGCCCGCCATCGACTTCGAGCGCGGCACGCTTTCGGTGCGTCTCGCCTTGCAGCGCGTCAAGATGCCGGGGGAGGAGAGGGGCAAACTGCTATTGAAGGAACCGAAGCGGTCAAGCCGACGGACGCTGAATCTGCCCCAGGTGATCCTGTCGGGGCTGGTGGAGCAGAGGCAGCGTCAGGAGCAGGCCCGCATTCTCGCCGGTAGCCGCTGGAGGGAATCGGGATTCGTCTTCACGACGGGGATCGGCACGCCGCTGGGGCCGGGCAATCTGAGGCGCGCATTCTCCGAGATCCTGCTGGCGGCCGATCTGCCGCGCTGCCGCATCCACGACCTGCGGCACACCGCGGCCACGTTGCTGCTCGCACAGGGCGTCCACCCCCGCGTCGTCATGGAACTGCTCGGCCATAGCCAAATTGCAGTAACCATGAACACGTACTCGCACGTCGTCCCGGCGCTTCAGAAGGATGCGGCGGAGAAGATGAACGCGATCCTGACCCCGGTTGCTAACGCGGTTGCTAACAGCGCCCCTGCGGTGAAGCCAAATTAGGGCCTAAGTCGTTGATTTTATGGAGCTGGCGGAGGGATTTGAACCCCCGACCCTCTGATTACAAATCAGATGCTCTACCAGCTGAGCTACGCCAGCATTGCTTTATTTGCAATAATTTATCGGGAGCACCAAAAGGGGGGTTCGGGTTTTGTGCTAGATTTGTGCTAGATACCGCCTGACCCTGCCCGTGCACATGGTTCTGTACTACCGCCTCGGTTCCACTTGAATTGGTGCACCGTGTGTCCATTGTTCCCCATCTTAGCATCGGCGCTGGAGGTGGCGCACGCTCTTGGGGGTCACCGAACTGGGTACGGGTTCAGGGAGTTAGCCTGCATTTCTCACGGGCTATTGGCAAAAGGCCGCCCTTCATTGTCAATGCCGGTCTAGAATTCCCCAAAAGCGCCGGTTGAAAATTCCCCAGTAGCGCCGGTCGAAAAATCCCCAGGTGTGGAATACGTTGGGCCTGACCAAGGAGCCCAATGCTCAACCTGGAGGATTTTATGAACATACGCGATTTGAAACAACAGGGGTGGAGTGTGTCGGCCATCGCCGACGAGCTCAACCTCGACCGCAAGACCGTGCGCAAGCATCTGGTGGAGGCGCCGCAGCCCTACCAACGGGAGAACCCAGCACCCTGCAAGATCGATCCGTACCGGCCCTACCTGCGGGAACGATGGGAGAAAGGCGTTCACAACGCCTGCAAACTGTTGGAGGAGATTCGCAGCCGCGGCTATGACGGCGGCTACTCCCAGTTGAAACTGGTGGTGCTGCCGTGGCGGGAGGAAGGGCGCGAACGAGCCTTCGTGCGCTTCGAAACCGGCCCTGGGGAACAGAGCCAGATGGACTGGGGCCATTTCGGCAACTGGGGCGGACGGCGGCTGTACGGCTTCGCGCTGACGCTGTGTTACTCGCGCATGCGCTACATCGAGTTCACGCAGAGCCAGGACATCCATCACCTGCTGGCCTCGATGGTACACGGCTTCCGGTATTTCGGCGGTGTGACCGAAAGCGTACTCACCGACCGCATGAAGACCGTGCTGCTGGACCAAACCGGCGGCGAGTTGCACTTCAACCAGAAGTTTCTGGAGTTCGCCGCCTACTATGGCTTCGTGCCCCGCGTCTGTCGCCCCTACCGGCCAGAAACCAAGGGCAAGATTGAGTCGACGGTGCGCTTCGTCAAACAGAACTTCTGGCCGGGGATCGCCTTCGACTCGCTGCGAGATCTGAACCTGCAGGCCCGCGCCTGGATGGAAAAAGTCAATCACCAGCAACACGCCACCACGCGCGAAGTGCCCTACCAGCGATGGCCCCAAGAACAACTGCTGCTGATTGACGAGCAGCCCGATTACGACACCAGCTACATGGAAGATCGGCGCGTGGCCAAAGACTGCCTGCTCAGCTATCGCGGCAACCGTTACTCGGTCCCGTTCCGCTTCGCCGGCAAGACTTTGCTGGTGCGGGAGCCGGTGGCCAGCGGCCGCATCGAGATCTACAGCGATGTCAAAATCATCGCCGAGCATCGGCTGGCCGAGGGGCGTGGCCTCATGGTTATTGACGCGGCTCACTACGAGGGCTTGGCGGAGCAGCGGCGCCCGCGCGGACCGGCACCGCCGGAGGGCTCGTCAGCCCCAGTGGAGTTGGCACCCGGTCCGGGAGTCGGCCGGGGATTCCTGGCGCCGGAAGTGGAACAGCGATCGCTAGCGGTGTACGAGGAGGTGGCCGATGTCGCTGCAATCTGAACGCATCCAGTTGCTCATGCAACGGCTGTGCCTGACCGAAATGGTTCATGGCTATGAAGCCCTGGCCGAGCAAGCCGCCCAAAAGAATCTGCCCTACTGCGATTTTCTGGAGCAGGTTCTGGAAAGTGAGGCCAACGTCCGCCAGGAGCGGAACATCAAAGTGCGCACGCAACTGGCCGGCTTTCCGGACCTTAAGCGGTTGGAGCAATTCGATTTTAAGTTTCCCGCCGCGATTGACGAGAAGAAGATTCGCGAACTGGCCAGCCTGCGTTTTCTGGAGCGCCACGAAAACGCCGTGTTCCTAGGGCCGCCCGGAGTCGGCAAAACCCATTTGGCGGTTTCGTTGGGCATGGAAGCCATCCGTCACGGCTTCAGTGTTTACTTCGTCAGCTTGCCGGATCTGCTCGACCGCCTGGTGCAGGCGCAGGCGGAGAATCGCATGCGCCGGAAGCTGGCGCATCTGCGCAAGTGCCGCCTTCTGGTCCTCGACGACATCGGCTACCGCAGTTTGGACGAGCAGGCGACCACCTGCCTGTTCCAGTTGATCAGCGAACGCTATGAACGGGGCTCGATGATCTTGACGTCCAACAAGAGCTACGGCGAATGGGGCTCGATTTTTCAGGACAACGTGATCGCCAGCGCCATTCTCGATCGTCTGCTGCACCACTCGCATACCATCAACATCAAGGGCGAAAGCTACCGGCTGAAGGATAAGCGCAAAGCCGGCGTGTGGACACCGCCGGCCGCCGAACCGGCTACTTCCGGGGGTGGCGCATGATGCCGGAACCCCGTTTGCGGCTGAAAAGATCTACCGGTTGGTTTGCTGCCGGCCGGGAGATGGCGACGGCTTGGTTGTGATCTTGTGAAATGTCTTCTCTGGTGCTAGGTAGACTAGAGTCCTTACCCAAGAGATTGTAATGTAAATGAGTCAAGTTTTCAGGCGACGAGTTTTTCCTCCTTGCAGCAGCGGTCAATCTCCGTCTGGAGACGATCGAAGGCGGCCCGGAGAGGAGAGTCTCCGGGTGGACCAGCGGGCATGATTTGAGCGAGTTTTGGACGCAACAGGCGCGCGTAGGTTCGCGTGAAGA
>JAIQEX010000087.1 GCA_020073615.1 Terriglobia bacterium | reverse complement strand
GTGTCCGAAAACCAAAACCCCCAGAACGGGCACATCAGGCCCGGTTTGACTGGGGGCTTGGTGCCGTCTGCTGCGGAGCCAGCCCCGTCGCATCGGCTTTGGATCTTCCCCAGGAACGCGACTTCCCGAAGAATCGAATCCACCCTACCACGCACCCTCCAGTCGGCCCGTCAAAACAGGACATTTCTACTTGGCAGAGAATAGGACATTTCTACTTGGCGTTGACAGATGGGCGATAGCGTCCGACACCGGAAACCATCGCGGCGAAAACACCGTATGCGGCAGGGATGTCGGTTAGGTGTCAGGGCCAGCCGATCCGGCCACATAATTTCACAGTCGGACCTATCTTCCAGTGAGCATCCCGAAGCACGTCGATAAACTAACCTCTCCGCCCATTAGCTGCAATTGACTGCGAACGGCGGCGATGCCCGCAACCCATATTCGGGCGGCCGGTGATGCGAACCGGCACCAACTTTGAAACGAACACTATGGATTCTTAGTATAGCTCTCTTTCTATCCGAATTTAACTCGCAAAGTAGCGGGAACGGGGAACTGGCAATCGGGACAGGTGCGCTTGGAAGAAAAAATCGGCCCCTCCAAAAACAGCTCTTAAACCCTTCAAATCTTTTGTTCGTGAGCCGAGGGGTGTTACGCTAAGATTTCTCATTTCCTAGCCGGGAGGATTTCATGTTCAAGGTTCAAGGGGAAGCCGGGTCGAGAATGACCGGGTTCGGTGCGCTGTCAGCCGTTTTGCTGGGCATCGTTTCCGTTGCGTCACCGGCGCTCATGGCAAGTGACGATAACGGGACGCCGACGCTGCGTGGCATTAAAGCGATGTCCGTCGTCGTGGAAAATATCAATCCGGATGCGGTCAGGGACGGGCTTACGGCAGATCAACTTAAGACCGATGTTGAGTTGCGCCTCCGAAGGGTAGGAATTAAAGTTTCCGAGTCCGCTGTGCCGTATTTGTACGTCCGGGTCACCGTCGTGAGGGGCGCCGTGAACCAATCTCAATATGCCTACAGTTGCCGTGTCGTTTTCGAGCAACCAGTCACGGTCAAAGCGAATGGCGTCCTAACGCTGGTACCGACCTGGTCAACTGGGAACATCGCATTAGTAGGAAGTCAACGCATGAGTAGGGAGGTTCGAGATGACGTGGGAGATCAAGTGGACGAGTTCTCAAATGCTTTTCTCAGTGTGAATCCGAAGTAGGCCGCGTCCTCCCTTCCTGTATGTTTTTTCGGCGGAAAGCCCAATATCACGAATGTTTCAGAATCGAGCCTGCTACCGTGTGTGTCTTCTCCGGCGCCCTTGCCCGGACAGCTTTTGGTCTTTTTCGTATCTTTTTTGTGAGCCGGGAACCTTGCGCTAAAATCGGTGCATGGCGAAGTTTAACGTGTATCTCAAGGACAAGGACGGTATAGTCATCGTGGAAGCGGACGAAGCCGATATCGACAACCTCCATCTCACGTTCAAGCAAGGGAAGGAGATCGTGGCTCAGTTCCGTAACGCCGAAGTTCAGGGCTATCGGAGGGAGCAATCCGCCCCAAAGAAAGGGTGACCCTGTCCCCGATTTTGTCCGCCCTTCCCGCCACAGGAGCGAATCATCCGTATCGAGCTTATTGCGTTTTCAACAACTTACCTGTTTTTCAACGCAGACCCCGAAACCGACCTTGCATTGCTCCTGGTAAATGGCGTCCACCCAGTGGCCGTCGATCGCGCCCACCTTGGGGAAGCGGTAGAGCAGGCCGGGGTCCGCCGAAACCGCCCTGAGGTACTCCAGCAGGAGGGTCCTGCCGTCGTCCAACTGAAATCTCTCCCTTTCCGGGCCGACATCGGCGACCCGCCGTCCCTTGAGGAAACGCGCGGTGGGTTTGTCGCCCGGTGCGAGCCCGGCGAACCGGCCCTCGACCGTGAGCCGGGACGACTCCTCGCCGAACGTGGAATAGCCCACTCCGAAATCCGGACCCTCACGGTCCCTGCCCTGGTAGGAATAATGGATGCGGTCCTCGTTGGTCTCCCTCCACAGGTACCCCTCTCCGTGGTACGACCCCATCGGCTCGGCCCCCGCCAGACTGCCGGCATTGCGCCGCTCCTCCGCTTCCAGTTCATGCCTCAGGTAGGAGGTCGCCGACATCTGGAAGCCCCACCCGGAGCTCCGTATGCCGGCGACCGCCCCCAGGTGGAATCCCACGCCGTCCACTTCGCGTATGGCATAGACCCAATGGCCGTCGGGCGGCCGCCCGAGCCGCGGAAGAGGCGACGGATGTGATCGCTTGCGCCAGACCTCGAATGCGTGGATGAGGGCGAAAGCCAGTGCAAAAGCAGCCGCGAAAACCAGCACCGTCAGCAACGGCGTCCACAGCCCGGGGTGGCCCCTGAGCCACGCGGGCACCCACTCCGTGCGCGCCATGTCGAAGAGGGCGAGCGCCTCGGCGATGGCCCCTCCTATTCCGGCGTGATGCCAGATCTCGGTGTATTCGGGAGACTTCCGGTGGCGCCAGAGGTCCGCCAGAAACTGCCCCAGCCGCAGAAGAAATTTCCCAACCCGCCTAATCGCGTTCACTCGCTTATGGATCGCCCCGCGCTCCGCGGGCCGCCGAGGGCGGCGTACAGCGCCTGCTTCCAACGCTGCGCCGCGATCGTCCAGCACACGTTCGTCTTGCCGCCGGCATCGAGCAGGGGCGCCCACACCCGGCGGTTGCGGTCGTCGGCCGCCACGTTCAGGCGGTCCACCACGGTCATGCCGCGCGTCAGCTCGCTGCCCGTTTCGACATCTACGTAGTGCGCGCTCCACGCGGTTCCCACCGTGGGGTCGAGGGCAATGGACATGGCCACCGGGTCGGGAAGCGAGATGCCGTCTTCCCCGGTCTGCCGGCGGTAGGCCTCGCGCGCGCGGGAGTTGCACTCCACGGCAAAGCGGGCCAGATCGTTATCGAATCCCAGCACCAGGGCGATCTCGGCGGGATTCAAAACGGCCTCGCCGCGGCAGAGATGCCACCCCACCAGTTCCACCGGCATGCCGCTGCGCAGCACCATGCGGGCGGCTTCCGGATCGCACCAGATGTTGTATTCGGCGGCCGGGGTAACGTTGCCTTCGCAGCACGGGGCGCCGCCCATCACCACGCAGCGGCCCACTTTGCCCGCAATTTCCGGCCGCCTGGCCAGCGCCAGGGCCAGGTTGGTGAGCGGCCCCAGGGTCACCACCACCAGCCCTTCGTTGGCTTCGATGGCCGCGATGGCCGCGTCCACGGCGTGCCGGTTCTCCGCCCGCCGGCCGGGCGGCGGATAGCCCCGGTCGCCCAACCCGTCGCGGCCGTGAAACCAGGCGGCGTTCTCGTGCGCCCGCGCGAGCGGTTTCTCCGCCCCCGCGTACACCGGCACATCGGCCGCCCCGCACAGCTCCGCGGTATACAGCGCGTTGCGCGTGGCCTGCCCTACATCCACGTTTCCGGCCACGGTGGTGATGGCCGCCACGCGCACGTCCGGGGCGCGCAACGCCATGATCAGCGCCACCGCATCGTCGCTGGCGGTGTCGGTATCGATCAGGAAGACGCGCGCCACTGGCGCAGCATAGCACAGCCGCGGACTACTCCACGGTCACGTGCGTGCCCTTATGCTCCGCTTCCCGCGACAGGTGCGCGATGCGGTCGTCGAGCAGGCTCCGCAGCCCCTTCAGAAACTCGACCCGCGAATTGCGAAAGTGGCCGCGCGTGGCTTCGCTCCAGCAGTGCTCGATCAGGGGCAGCGCGGTGGTGCAGAAGAAGCAGCCGGAATCTTGCGTCCCGGCGCTGTCGGTCTTTTCTTCCATGTCACGTCTCCTTCATTTCCACGGTCAGAACCCTATTCTCCAGCTTCGCACGGCTGGGCGAGAGGCCGGCCATGGAGGTGGGCAGCCCGATATGCCGGCGCAGGGTGCCGATCTCCACCACCAGCTCGTCGCCCTTCTTGAACAGCCCGATTTCGCCCTTCATGGCAAACGGCAGGTTGAGCCGCACTTCGTAATGCCCGTCGCGCTTGCCGAAGGTGTACGGCGCTTCGGTGCGGACGACCGCGGACGGGTCCTCGCCTTCCGCGTACATCGCGCGCCGCAGCTCCTCCAGCCGCTCGCGTCCCAGCACCTCGTGCGTAAACAGCGGCACGCGCTTCACTGCCACCGGCGCGAAGTACGCCTCGATCTCCTCCATTATGCGGCCTTGCGACGTCCGCCACTCCTGAAAATACGCGTCCGTCACTTCGAGCGGCAGCACGCGGTTCACAATCACTCCGTCCACCGCCAGGCCGTGCAGGGAGAAATACACGAACGCGCGCTGCGTCTCGCGCAGCACCATCCGTTCCGGATTGGTAACCAGGCGCACGCTGGTGATCTTGGGGTTCTCCAGCAGGTCCCCTATGCCGTCGAGCTTGCCAAACAGGTCCTGGATATTGGCGAAATAGGTATCGGGCGGAAGCTCGACCGGAGAAACGCGGTTGGCCAGCGGCCGCACCGCCTTCAGAATGCCGCGCTGGAAGGGGAAGATGTGCTTCATGTACCACTCGAGCGTGGTCGGCATGCTGACGAAGCGCATGGATTCCGCCGTGGGGGCGCAATCGAGCACGATGACGTCGTAGCGCTGCTCGCGGCGAAACTGGTTGACGTACATCATGGCGCTGAGCTCTTCCATCCCCGGCAGGATGGCCAGCTCCTCGGCCTCGACGTCGCTGATCCCGGTGGTACGCAGCACGGAGATGACATAAGACGAAATCTCGCGCCAGTGGCGCTTGATCTCCTTCTGAATGTTGACCTCGTGGATGGCCAGGCGGTCGTCAATGGTGTACGGGTCGCCCGTCCGGCTGTGAAAGAGCTCGGTTTCGAAGTCGAAGGCATCCGCCAGGCTGTGCGCCGGGTCGACGCTCATCACCAGGGTGCGATAGCCCAGGCGCGAGAGCTGCAGCCCGGTGGCCGCCGCCAGGCTGGTCTTTCCGACCCCTCCTTTGCCGCTGAACAGCAGGATGCGCATACTTTATTTTAGCGCGGGCCTAAATCTCCCCGGCTGTTTGGCCGATCTGTTGATCATGTTTGAATGGAATGACAGTTACAGCGTGGAGATCGCAAGCGTCGACGCGCAGCACAAGACCCTGTTTAAGATCATTGGCGAGCTGCATGCCGCCATGCTGGCCGGACGCGGCAAGACCGTCATGGCCGGAATCCTCGACCGCCTGGTCCAATACACCGTTTCCCACTTCGCGCACGAAGAACGCCTGATGCGCCTGCACCAGTACCCGGATTTCGCGGCGCACAAGGCCGCGCACGATGCGCTCACCACCCAGGTGGTCCAGTTTCAGACGAAGCTCAAGTCCGGCCAGGAAGTGGTCACGGTGCCGCTCCTCAATTTCCTGAACGACTGGCTCCAGAAGCACATCAAGGGCACGGATATGAAGTACGCTCCGTTCTTCCTGGCTAAAGCCGTAGCGTAACTGCACCAGCTTCCGCCGCACGCTCCAACAATTCGATGCCACGAAAGTACATGCCCGAGCTTGACGGCCTTCGCGCCATTGCCGTGCTGATGGTAATCACCTGCCACCTCCACGTTCGGGTGTGGGACTGGCTGTGGGGACAGCGGGGAGTGACCGTCTTCTTCGTTATCTCGGGCTATCTGATTACGTCCTTGGCGCTTGCCGAGGAGGCCAAGCGCGGGCGGTTATCCCTCGCTGGATTCTACATCCGGCGCTCGTTTAGGATTTTCCCGCTGTACTACTTCGTTCTGGGCGGATATACAGCGTTGATTTTTGGCACCGGGCTTTGGCCCAAGAAGGCCGGTGTGCTTTCCGCCGAGATGCCGTACCTGCTGCTTTATCTTCAGGAATACCCACACTACGTATGGCAGTCAATAGAGACGCCGTTTTACCATTCCTGGAGCCTCGGCATCGAAGAGAAGTTCTACCTGATATGGCCCGCTCTTTGCTTCCTCGTGTTGAGCTCGCGCCGAGCATGGCGGTCTGCGACGGCAATAACCATGATTGTCGCGCTTTCCTTGATGGGAAAGTTCACGCTGCCATATGCATCGATTATGATCGGATGTCTGTTGGCTTTGGTCCTCCAGCCCAGCGGAGTCCGGCGCTGGATTGCCACCCACGCCACCTGGAGTGTTTGGGCGGCACTTGCCTCTGTTCTTGCCATGCAAGCATTCGCACCGTGGTTTGAGGTGGGATACGCGCTAGCTGTAGCGGCGTTTCTTGGAATATTAGTCTATTCCGGATCGCCATTGCGCACCGCCCTTGGATGCCGGCCGTTGGCATATGTCGGCAAGGTGTCTTATGGGGTATATCTCGTCCACATCCTCTGCATCAATGCCGTCGAGCGGATTGTGCACCAACCTGTCCTGACCTACGTTGCGGCGGTGGCCCTATCTGTCGCGGCCGCTAGTGTTCTCCATTTGGTTTTGGAACGACCATTGATTGCAGTTGGCCGCAGACTTGCGAACCGATACATCGAGCGCTCGACAGGGCCTCGCGGGGCGGAGCTAGCAATCGCATAACTATGAACGTCGGCGCACAACGCCACACACGATCCGCTCACCACCCAGGTGTCCAGTTCCAGACCGGGATCAAGGCCGGCAAGGAGTGGTCAGCGATCGGCGTGTGCCGGAGGTGCGTCTCGGCCGGGCGCCCGGCGCAGCCAGATCCGATAGGCGATGCGCACGGCGGACACCCAGATCACGGCTGCGGCGTAACCGGCCAGAACGTCGCTCGGGTAATGTACGCCAAGATAGACACGGGACAAGCCGATGAGGCCTGCGGCGAGGGCCGCCAGCGTCCAGATGGCAATCCGGCGTGGGCGCGACGGCTCGCGGACCGTCAGAATCGCGGCCACAACGCCGTAAAAGATGGTCGCGACCAGGGCATGGCCGCTGGGAAAGCTATAGGTCGCGGGCTGCACGAGTCCGAAGTAAGCCGCGGGGCGCGCTCTTTGGAACACCAGCTTCAGGATCTGGTCGAGCGCTTCGGCGCCGGCCACGGCCAGTACAAATATCACGGCCGCCCGGCGGCGTCCCGAGGCCGCCAGGCGCCAGACCAGAATGGCGCCCAATACCACCAGAAACGGCACCTCGCCCAGTTCGGTGACGCCGCGCATGAGGTAGGTAAGGGCAGGCGATGCCCAGGCGTGAACTGCGTTGCGCACGGTGGAGTCGAAGCGCAGGATTTCGCCCCGCAGCAACTCGTTGGCCATCCATAGGAACAGCACCAGGGCTGCCGCCATGACTGTAAAGCCCGCGATCAGAGCGCGATTCCGCCGCAGTTCCAACTTTTACTCTAATTCCAATTTGCGGGCTGGCGCATTGTGACAAAATGGTTGTTCCGCATGCGACCGGTTCCCATTCTTCTTTTTGTGCTGGCTCTCGCCATGGAGGCGCAGACGCCTCTGGGGACGGTGACGGGGCTGGCGACGGACCCATCCGGCGCCACCGTTCCGAACGCTTCCATTACCCTGACGAGCGAGGAAACGGGCGTGAAGCGTACCGGCGCGACCAATTCCAGCGGGGTGTACACACTGCCCGATCTGCCGCCCGGCCCCTACCGGCTGGGCGCGGAGCAGAAGGGATTCCGGCCTATCGAAACCCGCGCGTTCGCGGTGGAAGCCTACCGCACGGTGCGGCAGGACTTGCGCTTCGAACTGGCTACGGCATCCACGGAAGTGGTAGTGGCGGAGGCGGCGTCGGCGGTCGTCCAGATGGAAACGCCGGCAGTGGCCGCCGGCCTGATCGCGCGGCAGATTATCGATCTCCCCACCAACCTGCGCAGCGTGTCGAAGAACTCGGGCGATTCGGGGTTGATCTCGGAGATTCTGCCGCTGACCGTCGGCGGTGTGGTGCAGGTGGGCAACGGCGCCAAGTGGCTGACACCGGGCGCGGGCGCAGCCAGCGTGAAGGTGAAGGTGGACGGCATCGAAACCACGTTCGCCAACTTCGGCAGCCCGGACAACGTGTCGCAGCCGTCGGTGGAAGCCGTCCAGGAATTCACCGCCAACGTGCTGACCACGCGCGCGGAGTTCGGCGGCATGGGCACCGTCGCCACGGCCACGAAATCGGGGGCCAACCAGTTCCACGGCGGCCTGTTCTGGTATATCCGCAACAGCGCCACCGACGCGCGCAACCCGTTTCTGACGGCGAAGCCGTTTCAGAATCTCCACAACTACGGGGGAACGGCGGGCGGGCCCGTGCGCAAGGACCGGACCTTCTTCTTCGCCGATTTCGACGGCATGCGCGGTGTGGCGGCGTTTGCCTTCTCGCCGAGCGTGCCCACGCTGGCCATGCGCCAGGGCGATTTCAGCGGCCTGGCGGCGCTCAAGAACCCGCTCGGGGGAGTGAACCCGTTCAGCGGTAACGCGATTCTGCCGCAGTTTCTGAGCTCGCAGGCACTCGCCGTGCAAAGCCTGTTCTTCCCGCAGCCGAATTTCGGACCGCCCGCGCTCACCGCCGGCAACTATCGCGCCGCGTTCGACGGGCCGGAAGTCCACCGCACCGCCGAGGTGCGGCTCGACCACAATTTCTCGGCGCGCAACATGGCATTCCTGCGCTACGAAAACCGCAAGGACGATTTCGACTTTCCCGGCGCCCGCTCGCCGCTGCCGCCCACCACCATCGGGACCTCGAACAACATCCGCCGCGTCAATTTCTGGACGCTGGGCGAAGTGGCTACCGTGCGGCCGAACCTGATCAACGAATTCCGCGCGGGCGTGGTGGTGCTGGTCTCGGCCTCGAGCGCCAATTTCACCGGGCAGAACCTGCTGGCGCAGATCGGCATCGTGGGGCTGCCGGATCGCGGGCCGGTCAATAACCTGCCCATCTTCAATATTACGGGGATCAGCTCCGACACCATCAACCTGCTGAACCCGGTGAACGACGGGCACGCGCAGGTGGCCGACAACCTGACCTGGGTGCGCGGCCGCCACGCCATGAAGTTCGGCGTGGAAGAGATCAGTTGGTTTGTGAACCGCTACCTGCCCAACACGTCGGGGAACCCGATATTCGGCAGTTACACGTTCAACGGCAAGTTCACGGGCAACGCCTACGCGGATTTCCTGCTGGGGTTGCCGGCCACGGTGACGCGGCAGGAGCCCTACCCGGCGCAATACAACCGCTTCCGCGACTGGGCCGGCTATGCGCAGGACGATTTCAAAGCCACCGCGCGGCTGACCCTGATTTACGGGCTGCGCTACGAGTACAACGGCCCGGCGTACGCGCGCGGCGACAACCTGTACTCCTTCGACCTGGCGACGGGCCGGATCGTAGTGCCCAGCCAAGCGGCGACGAAATCCTTCAGCGCGCTTTTTCCCGCGGCGTTCCCCATAGAGACGGCGGATCAGATGGGCGCGGGCCGCTCGCTGCGCCAGGGCGACAAGAACAACTTCGCGCCGCGCTTCGGCTTTTCTTACCAGCTTGGCGGCGGCGGAAAAACGGTGCTCCGCGGCGGGTGGGGCGTTTATTTCGCGCACTACTCGGGGAACATCCCGGGCGATCTCTCCAAAGGGCCGTTCGCGGCCACCACGGTGAGCACCAACGCCATCGTCAACGGGCAGCCGCTGTTCACCCTGGCCAACCCGTTCGCCACCCCGGGAGCGCCGGGCACGCTGGCGCTGACCGCGGTGTCGCCCCGCTTGCTGAACAGCTATGCGCACCAATACAGCCTCTCGCTGGAGCGCGAAATCACGCGCAACATGGGTCTGCGCGTGAGCTACATCGGCGCCAAGGGAACGCAACTGGCGTACCTGCGCGACGTGAACCAGCCGGTTGCCTCCACACAGGCGTTCAGCAACGCGCGCCGGCCGTATCCGTTGTTCAACATCATCAGCTACGGCGACAATGGCGCCAACATGCTCTACAGCGGCTTGCAGGCGCAGGTGCAGAAGCGGTTCACCCAGGGGCTCATGTTCAGCTCCACATGGACGTGGGCCAAGGAAATCAGCGACACCGACGACACCAACGATTTCGAGCTGAACACCACCATCGAGAACAGCTACGACCGCCGGCGCGACCGCGGCAACGTGTACTCCGTGCCGCGCCACCAGTGGCTGAACCAGGCGCTGTACGAGCTGCCGCTCGGCAAGGGCCGCCTGCTGGGCGGATGGCAGCTCTCGACGCTGCTCAATCTCAGCACGGGAAACTGGCTCACGCCGCTGATTGCGGGCGATCCGGCCAATGTGAGCCTCACGCAGGCGCGCCCCGATGTGGCGGCGGCGGTTGCCATGCCGCGCACCGCGGACGCCTGGTTCGACCGCAACGCGTTCGCCGTGCCCGCCAACGGCAGCTTCGGCAACGCCGGACGCGGCATCATCGAAGGGCCGGGATACGTGCTGCTCAACCTGGGGCTCGCCAAGACGGTGCGCATGGAGCGATGGGGCGCCATCCAACTAACGGCATCGTTCCAAAACGCCTTGAACCATACGAACCTGGGCGAGCCGTCCCTGGTGGCGAACAACGCCAACGGCGGCAAAATCACCACGACGCACGTCTTTCCGCCGGCCGGCAGCCCGCGTACGGGACAGTTGGGTTTGCGCTGGAGCTTCTGAAATCGAGCAAAAAAAATCGGGCCACAAACCTGCTGTGGCCCGCGCAAGCAACTAAGGGATCGTGGTGTTGTTAGCCGTCAGTTCCTGCGCCGTCGCCGGGCCATGGCGAGCCCCGTCAGACCGAGACCCACCAGGGCCATGGATGCCGGCTCCGGAGTTCCGGCATTGGGTGTTCCCTGTAACGCGGCGGAGGGACTGCCCTCCAGGCTGAAAAAGGTCGAGCCATTGGTTATGGCCGAACTGAAATTGACGATCCCGTTGTTGGCGTTGGTAATCGTGAAAGTTGAAGTGGGCAAAGCCGAAGATGCCGCTGCCGCTCGGACCGAGAGACGTGATCGGCGGGGTGCTGTTGTTAATGACTCCTACTAGAAAATCCTCCACGTTGTCGTACGGCGTGGGATCCGTGACTGCCGTCGTGGCGGTAAGAGTCGAAGTGCCGCTGATGGTAATGACGACGTTGCACCCGGTAGCGGCGCTATCCGGAGTATGCGGGAACGGGTTTGCTCCATTTCCAGCCGGACAGATGGTTCCGGCCGCGGCCGTCAAGGCGCACGCGAGCAACGCAGTCCCGATCAGGTAAATTCGCTTCATCGTTGCTCTGATCCCTCCTCCAAGAGTTGTAAAGCTAGAGAGGAGTTTACAGGAAGTCATCTAAGCCAGAATGTCATTTCAGATACAAGTGTTAAATGCGGGTACCAGTACTAAGTGATGTTGGTAACAGTCATGACCGTGACCATGAAGCCTCCCGGAACAGGTGCGCTCAACGCGGGGCCACTACAATAGTTGGGATGATCGCCTCTATCAATCCGGCCACCGGGGAAACGCTGCGCACATTCACACCGCTGACCGATGCGCAGATCGAAGAGAAGCTGGCGCTGGCGGACGCGGCGTATCGCGAGTATCGCCGCACGGCATTCGCCGATCGGGCGCGCTGGCTGGCGACCGCGGCGGTGATTCTGGAATCGGAGCGCGACCGGCTGGGGCGCATCATGACCCTCGAGATGGGCAAGCCCATCGGGGCGGCGCGCGGGGAGGCCGCCAAGTGCGCGCTGGCATGCCGGTTTTATGCCGAAAACGGCGCGCGCCTGCTGGCCGATGAGAGCGTGGACGCGGGTCCGGGGCGCAGTTACATCCGCTATCAGCCCCTGGGGCCCGTGCTGGCGGTGATGCCCTGGAATTTCCCCTTCTGGCAGGTGTTCCGGTTTGCGGCGCCGGCGCTGATGGCGGGCAACGTGGGCCTGCTGAAGCACGCGTCCAACGTGCCCGCGTGCGCGCTCGAAATCGAAGACATCCTGCGCCGCGCGGGATTCCCGCCTGGCGTGTTCCAGACGCTGCTCATAGGCTCCCAACAGGTGGAGCGCCTGGTCGACGATGGGCGCGTGCGCGCCGTTTCGCTGACCGGCAGCGAGCCGGCGGGCGCGCAGGTGGCCAGCCGGGCCGGCGCGCGGATCAAGAAAACCGTGCTGGAGCTGGGCGGCAGCGATCCGTTCTTGGTGATGGCCAGCGCCGATCTCGAGCGCGCCGTGCATACCGCGGTGGAAGCGCGCATCATCAACAACGGGCAGTCCTGCATCGCCGCCAAGCGCTTCATCGTGGAGGCGGAGATCGCCGGCGAGTTCGAGCGCCGGTTCGTTGGGCGCATGCAGGCCCTGCGGATCGGCGACCCGATGGAGGAGACGACCGAAGTGGGGCCGCTGGCCACGCCGGAGATCGTCGCGGGACTGGACGGGCAGGTGCGGCGGTCGGTGGAGATGGGCGCGCGGGTCCTTACCGGAGGCAAGCGGCTCGCCGGGCCGGGCAACTACTACGCTCCCACCGTGCTGGTGGATGTGCCCGCCGGTTCGCCGGCACATCGCGAGGAGCTGTTCGGACCCGTGGCGGTGTTGTTCCGCGCCAAGGGCATCGATGCGGCCATCGCACTGGCCAACGATACCGGCTTCGGACTGGGCGCGAGCGCATGGACCAAAGACGCCGGCGAGCAGGAACGGTTCATCGACGGAATCGAGGCCGGGATGGTGTTCATCAACGGCATGGTGGCATCGGACCCGCGGCTCCCCTTCGGTGGCGTGAAACGGTCGGGATACGGACGCGAGCTGAGCGCCTGGGGGATTCGCGAATTCGTGAACGTGAAGACGGTGAGGGTGGCGTAAGACGTCGCCCCGGCCCTTGCGGCCGCGCTCGGGCTCCAGTACAGTCTGAGGTATATGTCACCCAGATTCCTGCCGGCCATGCTTCTTACCGCAGCCTGCGCCTGGTCTCAGGCTCCTGTTATCCCCGATACGCCCGCAGGGCACACGCTCACAGCCTGGCTCGACGCTTTCAACAGCGGCGACCGCGCGCGCATCCAGGCTTATCTCGCGAAGTACGAGCCCACCAAGCCGCTGGATGCCACCGTGGCTTTCCGCGAACAGACCGGAGGCTTCGAACTGCTGGGCATCGACAAGAGCGAACGCCTGCACATCGAATTCCGGGTCAAAGAGAAAGGGAGCCCCACCACCGCGTTCGGGAAGATCGAAGTGAAGGACGCCGATCCGGCCGAAGTAGTAAGCTTCCCCTTGCGTGCCATCCCTCCGGGCATGACCGCGGCGGACATGAACCCGAAGATCGACGCGGCCACACGGGAGCGCGTGATCGGCGGAGCGATTGCCGCCCTGAACGAGTTCTATGTCTACCCGGAGACCGCCAAGAAAATGGAAGAAGCGCTACGGGCGCGGCAGAAGAAAGGCGAGTACGATGCCGCCGGCGGCAGTGAGTTGGCCGCGTTGCTGACCACTCACCTGCAGGAAGTCAGTCACGATAAGCACCTCCGCGTGAACTTTGTTCCATCGAAGCTGCCGAATGGCGAGCCCGCGCCTCGTCCTGACGCGGAAACGCTGATGCGAACTCAGATGGAGCGGACCAACTGCTTCTTCGAGAAGGCGGAGCTTCTCCCTCCAAACATTGGCTATCTGAAGTTCAATGCCTTTCCCGATCCGGCACTGTGCGGCGCAACCGCTACGGCCGCCATGAACTTTCTGGGGAATGTGGACGCCATCATTTTCGATCTGCGCGATAACGGCGGCGGCGATCCCAAGATGGTCGCGTTCCTTTCCACTTACCTCTTCGGCGAGAGCACGCATCTGAACGACCTGTATAATCGCAAAGAAGACACCACCACCCAGTACTGGACGTTGTCCTACGTACCGGGGAAGAGGCTCACGGGCAAGCCGGTGTTTGTGCTGACCTCGAAGCACACATTCTCGGGCGCGGAGGAGTTCACTTACAACCTCAAGAATCTGAAGCGGGCGACGATTGTGGGCGAGACCACGGGAGGCGGCGCGCACCCGGTATCCGGCCATCGCATTGACGATCACTTCACCATCGGCGTGCCGTTCGCGCGTGCCGTAAACCCCATCTCCAAGACCAACTGGGAGGGAACCGGCGTCGAGCCCGACGTCAAAGTTCCCGCGGACGAAGCGCTCGACGTAGCGAAAAAGATGGCCGCGGAGCAAATCGGGAACGAGCGGGCCAAGAAGAAATAATCGGTTCCCGCAGCGTCGTCAGAGCGCGAGCGCCGAGGGGTGTATTTCCGGTTCATATCCCTGGCGAATGCACCGAACCACGGGTTCGGGCGTCAGTACTGTGACTGTCAGGTCACTTAGCCGGTCGCGCTCCGTCAGATAGCCAGCCGGCGACCATAGAAGTAACTTGTCGCCCCATATCAGGTAGCTGGAGCCCTCGATCTGAACGAAGCATCCATCGGGCAATGAGCTCAAGGACGCCTGGTAACTGACCTTTTCCCTGCGGCGGCCGATTCGCGCGCGATGCAGTTCCGCATCGATTTCATCGGCCCGGAGAGAGTTCCCGCCGCGCGGATCTGCGGAGCGATTCCAAGCGTCTTTGAAGGCGTTGAACCGCTCCCGCCGACACTCGGCGCAGGGTCTGTGGCCGGCGGCAAGCGCCACGGCTTCGTCCAGGAAGAACAGTTCGGTGTAGCGGCCCGGGGACATCACGGAACGCCACCGGCCCTTGAACTCCAGGAGACAAGTAATCCAACGCCGGCTGGCGTACTGGCGAACGATCTCGCGATCCCGGTTGTGCAGCGCGCCGCCCCGGTTGCCCATGAAGGTTCCACGGGCGGTCGAGCGAAAAATCGCCCCGCACGGGTCCACTCGGTTCTGTAACGGCATTCCCGTAGTCCGGCTCACAGGATCGCACAGCCCGCCGCAGCGCGCTCTTACCCCGCGGCCAGCTTCGCTTCCCGGCGCCGGCGTGCGCAAACCGCCAGGAACGCGTTCACCAGAGGGCTGGGTGAGCGTAATTCCGGCTGAAATAACGTGGCCACATAGAACGGGTGCGCGTCCAGTTCCACGGCGCGGACCTCGTCCTGGTCGTCCACGGCGGCTACGGAAAGACTGCCGGCCCCTTCGATCAGGCGGCGATAGCGCGGGTTCAGCCCGAAGCTGCAATGGTATTCCTCCACCGATTCCGGCGCGCCATAAGCATTGCGCAGGGTGGAGCCGCCGGTGAAACGCACCCGCGCCTTCACCCCGGCCAGCGCGCACCCGAGCGGCGCGACCAGCGGCAAAGAGGCCTGGGGATTGGTCTTCTGATGGTCCGCCGCGGAGAGCCCGAGGACGTGGCGCGCAAATTCGATGAGCGCATACTGAAAGCCCGCCGACGTGGCCAGCAACGGTGTCCCGCTCACGCGGGCGCGGCGGATGGCCTCGAGCACGCCATCGCCGCTGCGGTAAGGCATTCCGGGCGCGCACCAGAGGCCGTCGAATTCCGCCAGGGATTCTCCCGTGCCCACGGCATCGGTGGCCACCCACACGGCTTCGGCGATTCCTTCCGAAGCCGCCGCCAGCACCTGCGGAATGGCCTGGTGGGCCTTCTGCCGTTCGCTAAAGTCTCCGATGATTCCGATTCGTGTCCCTGAGTGCATTCCGGTATTGTACACCGGGCCAGCAAGCGGGCCAGGGCGCCGGGCGCTGTGGCGTGGGCCGCCGCCGATGCCGAGGCGGGCGCGCGAACCCAGCGGGAATGGCGCCATCAGCGGGGCCGCTCCGCTCCCGTAAGGCGGAACATCACCCGCAGCTCTTTACGCCAGTCTTCCGCCACACCGATTCGCTCGACATCGACCACGGGCGAAAAGTACCCCAGAATCGTCTCCGTGGTGGGATGAAACTGGAGCGCGGGCGAGACCAGCAGCAGACGCGGCGGCTCGGGCCGCAGTTCGATGCCCGGAAAGTAGCCGCTGGCGGTGAACTCGCCGCGGTCCAGGTGCCATTTGACGCGGATCCAGTAATCCAGGGCCTGCAGCGGCAGATGCAGGTCGGCGGAGGCTTTGAGCTCCACCACGGCGAGGCGGCCGGTGCGGTCCACCGCCAGCAGGTCAATGACGCCGCGCTCGCCCGCGGCGAAGGCGGGCACCTGGCCGTAGACCGGGTCGGGCAGAAGCGACGCGTCCAGGGTTTCGAGCTGAGCGCGGGCCTGCGATTCCAGCCACGCTTCGGGGTATTGGCGATAGAGCGGATGGGCGTGGTCTTGCGCCGCGGGCGTGCGCGCACGCTGCAATTCCTCCACCAGGCGCTCGATTTCCGCCGCATGATGCGGGTGCGCGGCGCGGCGCCGGCCCAGGCCGAAGATCAGATCGCCGCCGGAAATCTCGGCGAATTCCAGGCCGCGCACGCGCAGGCTGGCACGGCCGTCATGCTTCACGATGCGCTCCACGCCGGGGAGCGCAGCGATGCGCTGCCAGGCTTCCCCTTGATTGGGCGCCGGCCGGCGGCAGGGGTCGAGGCGGGTATCGAGGTTGCCGTGGTCCCGCGGATCGCCGCGCACCACGAAGTCCTGCTCGGAATAGGTGAACAGCTCGCAGCGTGCGGCCGCGGGATCGAGCGCGAGCAGCCGCAGCGCGGCGGCGCGTTCCCGTCCCGCCGGCGCGTAGAGGGCCAGCCCTTCCACCGCCACCCGGCGTTTGCTCGCGCGCAGGTAAGAGAGCCAGATCAGCCCGAAGGAAAGCGCTGCCGCGGCATCGCCTTCGGGCGGGCAGGCGAGGGCCGCCCAACCGTGCTGGCCGTGGCGCAGGAACGCCCGCGGGAAAGCCGGCGAGAGGCTGAATTCCAGGTTGGCTTCGGCACTGAGCTCGGCCAGGTCCCATTCGGGAAACTGGCGGCGCAGAAACAACCGGAAGCGCTCGCGAAACACCAGGCGCGCGCTGCGCCGGCCCAGATCGGCGCCGGCCGGGCGGGCCAGATCGAGCAGGAAGAGCTGCCCCTCGCGCCTCGCGAACCGTTCCACGGTCAGTTCCAGCCGCGCCGCCGACGGCTCCTGGAGCGCGGTGACGCGGCGCGCCAGGTTGCGCGTCCGGTCCCAGGCCTCGAGCATGAGGCGCGAGCCGCGCATCTCCAGCGAGAAATTGTCGCCGGTGAGGGGCAGCAGTTCTTCGCCGGGCTCGAGCAGTGCCGGCTGCCGGCAACTCTGGAGGAAGGCCTCGATCACCGCGCGAATCTCGACGGTGGTCCGGCCGGGGGGCCGGTCGACAGGTGGCATGGAAAGCGGATTATAGCGCGCCGCGGGCTACCCGCCGAACACGGCGCCGCGCCGCTCGCGCCCGAAGGCCGTGGCCACCGCCGCCACTACGAACACGATGGCCGCGGTGGTGGCCATGGCGATGGCATAGCTGGTATGGCGCGCGAACACCGCCTCGAGGGGATTCACCGGGCTGGCCAGCAGCACCCCGACCTGGTAGCCGAACCCCGGCAGGAAACCGCGCACCGCGTCCGGAGACAGCTCCGCAAGGTGCGCGGGAATCACGCCCCACGCGCCCTGCACCAGGAACTGGATCAGGAATGCGCCGGCGAACAGCAGGGGCAGGGAGGGCGCGAAAGCCCACAGGGGGATCGCCAGCACCGCGCCCAGAAGCGCGGAGACCATGACGCGGCGTCTGCCCCACCAGTCGGAGAACAGGCCGCAAAGCGTTCCGCCCAGGATCGCGCCGATCATGGAGAACGCGGTGAGGACCGCCCGTTTGCCGACGCCAAAGCCCCACTGGCGCTCCAGGAACGTGGGATACAGATCCTGCGTCCCGTGCGACGCCAGGTTCATGGCCATCATGAACCCGGCCAGGTAGAGAAACAGTTTCCAGTTCGACAGAATCGCCCGGCGGAGATCGCCCCAACTCGCGGAGCGCGTTTTCTTCCAGACTTCCGACTCCTTCACGCGGAACCGCACGAAGATCGCCAGGATGGCGGGCAGCCCGCCCACAAAGAACAGCGGCCGCCAACCGAACCGCGGGAATAGGAGGAAGTAACAGACGGCCGCCAGCAGATTCCCCGTGGCATAGCCCTGTTGCAGGAAGCCGGAAAGCACGCCGCGCAGGCGGGCGGGCACTTTTTCCATGGCGAGCGAAGCGCCCACGCCCCACTCGCCGCCCATGCCGACGCCGAACAACGCCCGCAGCACCAGAAACGCCGTGAAGTTAGGGGCAAGGCCGGAGAGCACCTCGATCACCGAGTAGAACACCAGGTCGAGCATCAGGGGCAGGCGGCGGCCATAGCGGTCGGCCAGCAGCCCGAAGAGGAAGGCGCCCAGGGGGCGGAACGCCAGGGTCAGCGTGAGCGACGCGGCAACCTGGGCGTCGGACTTGTGGAACTCGCGGCCGATGGCGGTCAGGCAAAAACTGACGAGGAAGAAATCGAAGGCGTCCAGCGTCCACCCCAGCCAGCCCGCCAGCAGCGCGGCGCGGTGGTCGGCAGCTCCCTCGGGGAAGGCGGGCACGGCAGCGGAATTCGACACGTGCCCGTCATCTTATCCCAGTTGCGTCTACGGTTGGCGGAAGGCCGCGACATCGACCGTCATGCCCGTGCCGTTGCGGCGCGCGCTCTCCTGCAGGATCGCTTTGGACCGGGCCTCGAGAACCTTGGCCTGCGGCTTGTGTCCGGTCTTGCGCAGGAAATCGGCGTAATTGCGGAGAAGCGAGCCATACACCGGGTGCTCGGTCCCCAGGATCCTCTCGCCCATCGCCACGGCCCGCTGGAACGCCGCATCGGCATCCTGGTGGCGGCCCAATTCCGCATACACAATCGCCAGGTTGTTTTCCGCGCGGAGGATGGTGGGGTGGTCGGTTCCGATATTGTCACCGAGAATGCGGAGGGCCTCTTCGATCAGGCGCGCGGCCTCGTCCGGCCTCCCCTGGTACCGCCGCACCGCGCCGAGGTTGTTCAGCGTGACGCCGAGAATCGCCGGCGGTGGCCCGGGCCATTTCTCGACGACCGCGATGACCTCCTGGAGCAGGCGCTCGGCTTCCGCAAGCTCTTTCTTCTTCACCAGCAGCTCCGCGAGGCAGTTGCGGGCAGCGACCAGGTGCGGGTCGCCCGCCGGAACCGCCCGCGAGTAGACGGCTATGGATTCGCGGATCATCTCCTCGCCGGCGGCGGTCTCTCCGGTTTGCAGTTTCAGAGCCGCCAGGTTGGCCAGCAGCAGAGCGTAATCGGGACAATCGTTCCCGGCCCGCGCCTTCACCAGCGAAAGCGCGCGGCGGTATTGGCGCTCCGCATCCGCGTACTGCCCCAACTCATCGTCGGCCATCGCCAGGGCGTTCACGGCCTTCACCAGGCGTACGTCCCCGGAGCCGAGCTTCTCCGCCATGTGGACCGCGTCGCGGAAAGAGGCCGCGGCCCCGGCATAACGGCCCGCGTGCGCCTGGGCCTGTCCCTGGTCCATCATTTGTTGCCAATCGTCACCCTGGGCGCCCGCCGTGCCCAGCGCCAGAAATACCGTGATTGCGAAACACGCCGCTTTGCATCTCATTGACCCCTCCAAACAAAAAAAAGGCCGCCGGCGGGGTTACGAGCCCCCGCCGGCGGCCTCCAAGTGCATCGGTCAGCCGCCCGGATTCAGCAAGTTGTTGGCGGCCTCAGTGGTCGCCGGTAAATTTGACCTTTCTCTTGATCGTCTCCGCCAGAACGGGCAACCCATCCTGGATGCTCAATCGCTCGATCTCGCCATGCCGCAGGTCGCGGCAGAAGCGAATAAACTCACGCCACGCGGCAGGCAGTTCCGCGCGGACAGACGTTAGCGGCAGCGTAATTGGTTGCCGGCCCGGTTCGCTCATGTGCACCCGTTCATGGATAAGACGCCGGTCATGCGCATTTTGTGTATGTACCCGGCTGAAATATTACAATGGCGCCCCGCGCTGTCCAATTCGCTACCCAAATCCTTACGACATCTGTTAGACGAATGTTCCGGGAAACCGTTAAGCAGGAAGTTTCGAAAATCGGCCCCGCCCATTGCCTCTCTGCCGGTTGCACGTACGGTTCCAGCGTTCAAATGAGCACGCGGAAACCGGTTATGTGCCTGAGGGCAGCAGGACGGCGTCCCGCTAGTGGGACAAGCCGGACAGCGATGTCACCGCGGCCGGCGCGGCAATTTCGGACTTATTTATCCGAATTAGGATGCGGATTGCCGGGCTCCAGGCGGCACCGCCTGCGAGGGGCGAGTTTTTCCCAGCTTCCGATGCTGCTAGACTGGAAGATTGAGTATGCGGAAGACTCTCTTCTGCGCCGCCGCCCTGGCCATGGCCATGCTTGCCTGGGGTGCCGGCGCCGACACGCCCGCGAAGAAGGCGCCGGCCAGGAAAGGCGGGACGAAGTCCGCCGCATCCAAGCGTGCCGCCGGTGCGAAAAAGGCCGGCAGCCAGAGCACCGTGGCCGCGCGGCGCGGTAAGAAGGCGCCTGCCAAGCGAACCACCTGGCGCAACCGGCAGATGGCGCCGGCCCCGGAGCGTTACAAGCAAATCCAGGACGCGCTCGTGTCCAAGGGCTATTTGAAGTCCGCGGATGCTACCGGCGCCTGGAACCAGTCGTCGGTGGACGCGCTCAAGCAGTTTCAGGCCGGGCAGAACCTGGAATCCACGGGCAAGATCAATTCCCTCTCGCTGATCGCTCTTGGCCTTGGCCCGCGGCACGAGCCGGCCACGCCCGCCAGGCCGGCCGAGCCCGTACCGCAGCAGTAGCGCAGGCACTGGCGGGAAAATATCCGCAACAGTCAGGCCTTATTTCTTTTCTTGAAACTCCGGCACATTCGCCAGGAGATCGACGAAGACACATCGGAACTGCTCAAACAGTTGTTCGAACTGGCCGATTTCATCGTTGGAGCCGACGCGAATCGCCGTCTCGTAATCTCCCCCAACCACGCGCGTAGCTACCCGGATGATGTGCTTGAGCCGGCGGAATACCAGGCGGTTGAGCAGCGTCAACACGAGCACGGCGCCAATCAGCAGAGCGGCGACGCTCACGATCACGAGGAGGTTCTGCGTGTTCCGCATGGCGAGGTAGACACTGGAAATATCGCGGACGACGAACATCGCGCCTACCGTGTTATTGGCGGCGTCGTAGATGGGAAAGAAGCCGCGGACGAATACGGAGTCTCCCTGACTGAAACGCTCCAACACCTTCCCCTGGCCGGCCGGCGCGGTCAGTTCTCCCTGGAATTGAATCAAGTTTTCACGGGACGAGGTCTTGTCCGCTACCACGAAGCTCGGATTGTCGTTCCAGTTGTCGCGGCGCTTCCAGACGGCGCTGGAATCGGCCCAGAACTGGCGGTCGACGAACTTCTTGCTGAGCAAGAGCCCGTAGTCGTCGCCGGTCTGACTCTTCATATCCCGGATGAACCGGCCGAGTTCTTCGCCCAACTCGACATAGCCCGTCAGGGTGCCGTGTGAGTCGTAAAACGGCCGCAGAATTCTCACCGCGAATCCGGCTTTGGCCAGCTCGTTGCCGGTCACCATGGAATGGGTGCGTACCACTTCCTTGTCCATGAACCGGTTCAACTGATCGCCGAACTTCTGGGGATTGTGCAGACGCAGAAAGACGGACATGCCCGGCTCCGGCGTGTGGAACATCCAGTTGGTAATGCCTTCGGCCTTCAACTTCGCATACAGGGGCGCGGTCAACTCGAGCAGCCGGCTGCGATCCTTGGCCGCGAAAGCGTCGCGAACCTGGGGATTCGTCAGGAGCGTCTCGCTGACGGCGGTCATTTTACTGGTCTCCCTGGCTTCCAGAATCTGGAACAGCCTTTGCGCGCCGCTGACCGACTCCGCCGCAAGGGCCTGCGAATTTCGCGCGAAGCTGTAGTGCAGCAGCGTCAAGGTCCCGCCCACGCCCAGTACGAGACAAGCGGCCAGTGCGGCCAGAACTTTGGTACGAATCGAGTTCCATTTCATGCGAACACTCCTCACAAACTGATGTTGAGCAGGTCTTTGGCAGCCTGTCTGAGTTTGGCGACGATTAACGGGTCGTCGGGGGTACTGGGGGATATCAGCGCCAGGAGCCGACCGGTACGCAGTCCGATCTGACCCCTTATATCCGTTGCGTCCAGGCCGTCGGCCTTTATCTTCTTGTCGATTGCGACTTTCAAATCGTAGATTGCGCTCACATTCAGACTCCTTCGGTTACGGGAATGGGTCCACGGACAGAATGGCCGTCAACCCGATTTCCGTTGGCGAACCCGGCTGATTTTACATATCGGCGGTTGTCCGCCGATCGTTAGGGTGAGGGGGGCGCATCGCGTCCGCGTTGTAGGGGCCGCGTTGCTGGCGGCCAGTGCGTCCTGAAGCGCGCCTATGCGCCCAAGCCTGCCGCCCGCATCCGATCCAGGTTCTCGCGGAGCTTCACACAGTGGAATCCTTCCGATTCGAGGCGCAGCACGGCCGCTTCCACCGCATGGATTCCCGCTTGCCGGTCCAGAGCCTGGCCGTCTTGATCGAACGTGGGCAGGCCGGCATCGAGCGCCACGGCAAATTCGAAGGTGCACCCGTTGCTGAATTCCCAGTTCCGGTTGAACCAGCAGGACTTGATGCGGGTACGCAACAGCTCTTCCCACAAGGCCAGGTATTCCCGCTGGATCCAGCCGGGAGCTACAAAGGGAGCGGGCGTAATTACGATCGTTCGTTGCGGGAAGGCGCAACGCACCGCCTCGGCGAACTGGTTCGCGGCCTTCATGTTGGGTTCCATGATGTCAGCTTTGAACCCGGCTTCGCCGATGATTTGCTTGAGTTCGCCGTCGCATTTGACGTGATGCCGGCGCATGGCGGCATACAGGTTCGCTCCCGAGGTGATCTCGCTGCTGCAATAGATGACCTGCTGGCTGTCCAGCACGCAATCGATTCCCGAGAGCACCATCTTGACTTCTTCCCGGTGTTGCCTGGTAAAGCTCCATTCGGTCGGGCTGTAGAAGATCATAAGAGTGCTTCAAATCGTACAGAGGCTATAGCCACAGGATGCGCAGGCGTGACAACCGGCCTGCGCAACCAGCGGCTCGCCACATTCCGGGCAGTGCATGGTATCGAGGCCGGCCCGCAACACCTGGCTCGCTTTGCAGCCGTCCCGGAAGACTGTGATCCCCTTGCAACCGCTCTCGAAAGCCAGCCGCCACGCCGCGGCAACATCCTCCGGCCGGGCGCTGTTCACCAGGTTGATGGTCTTGCTGACCGCCGTGTCGGTGTTCCGCTGGAATGCAGCTTGGATTTTAACATGCCACTCCGGCGGGATCTCGTGGGCGGTAGCGAACAGCTCGCGCAGTTGGGGAGGGGCGGTCGCGTCGAGCCGGCCGCTGGCGCGCACGCGGGCGAGCAACGGCTCCGGATCGGCAACCTGGGCAGCCAGCATCCGGACCAGTTCGGGGTGGACATCGACCGTGCGCGTGGCGCCGATCACCTCGCGGCGGTAACTAAGGGCGAAGAACGGCTCGATTCCGCTGGAGCAACCCGCCAGCAGGCTGATGGTGCCGGTAGGGGCAATGGACGTGACGCAAGCGTTGCGCCGGGGAGGATCATCCGTGTTCCGGGCGGGTCCGCTGTGCGGGAAGTTGGGAAAGGGGCCGCGCGTGCGGGCGAGTCCGGCGGATGCACCTTTGGCGCTGTCGCCGATGAACCTCATCAGTTCTTCGGCGAGCGCCACGGCGGATGGCGAAGCGTAGGGGACGCCCAGAGCCACCAGGAGATCGGCAAAACCCATGATGCCCAATCCGATTTTGCGGTTGCCGAGCGATACGGTTCGTACTGCCTCGACGGGGTAGTAGCCGGCGTCCAAAACGTTGTCGAGAAAGTGCACTGCATGCGCAACCGCGCTTCCCAACGCCGGGTAGTCGACGGCGCCCGCCCGCAGGAACGCGGAGACGTCTATGGAGCCCAGGTTGCACGATTCGTTGGGGAGCAGCGGCTGTTCGCCGCACGGATTGGTGGCCTCGATGGGGCCGAGGTGGGGTGTGGGATTGGCGGCGTTGATGCGGTCGTAGAAGAGCAGGCCGGGATCGCCGGTGTGCCAGGCGTTGGCCACCATCTCCTCGAACAGCGCGGCGGCGTTGGTCTCGGAGCGGGCCGCGCCGGCCGCGGGGAAGCGCAGGGGGATGCCGTCGCCGCGTCCGGCGGCGCGCATGAACTCGTCCGTGGCCATTACGGAAATATTGAACGACGGAATGGTCTCCGGGTCCTTCTTGGCATTCACGAACTCGTGAATATCGGGGTGGTCATGCCGGAGTACACCCATGTTCGCGCCGGCGCGGGTCCCGCCCAGACGATTGATCTGGGTCGAATAGTCGTACAGGCGCAGAAAGGATACGGGACCGCTGGAGACGCCGCGCGTAGTTCGGATATAGTCGCCGCGGGGGCGTAGATGCGAGAACGAGAACCCGGTGCCGCCGCCGCTTTTCTGGATCAGCGCGGCATCTCTCAGCGTGCCGTAGATCGACTCCATGGAGTCTTCGAGCGGCAGCACAAAGCATCCCGCCAGTTGGCCGTGCCGCGTGCCGGCATTCATGAGCGTGGGGGAGTTGGGAAGGAATCTGAGGGACGACAGGAGGTCAAAAAACACTTCTTCGGACTCTTCGCAGCGAAAATCCCCATATGTCGCATCGACCGCGGCGATGGCGCGCGCCACTCGGCGAAAGAGGCCGCCGGCGTCTTCGATAAGCTGGCCGTGCTCATCGCGCAGGAGAAAGCGCTTCTCGAGCACCCCGAGAGCGTGCGGGCCAAGTTCCTTCCTTGAGCGTATGCTATTGATTGCATTGTTGTTCATAGCGGCTGCCAAGGCTTGAAATGGCGAAGATAAAGCGAAATTCAGTGTACCGCAATCGCCCGCCGGCGTCAACGCTGTCAGCGCGTCCCGGTGGGCTCGAGGTAGCTCTTGTAGATGACCTCATTGAAGCCCGACAGCAGTTCACTGAGCACTACGAGGTGAGTGCTTAGGGTTCTCCTTACCTCGCCATCCGGACACCAGGCTGGACTGAGCACCGGCTTATGGGCTGGATAGGGCCATTCCGCCGGGTCATGCTGCCGATCGGGATCGAGGACCGGCCAGATGCGTTCAAAATCCCCGGGGACATCGAAGGAGATGTGGACCGCCCCTCTCACGAATGCCGGGTTGACTTCGCGCCGTGGGGGCCAAGGCAGCGGAAACAGGATAAAGGCCTGGTACTCGCCGCGGCGGTCCTGATAGTATTCCGAGAGCATCAGGGGGCCCGCCCGTCCCTCGATTAGCGGGGGGTCGTTCTGGTAGAGCACGATCTTCGCAAAGGCATCCTGGTCTTTCCTGTAATCGGATATATACCAGAGGGGCTCCCCCGTGAATGCGGACACCCAGGCCAGGCTCACTTTCGGAAAAGGCCGGCGAGGGCTGGCGGGAGATTTGGCGACGTAGAATAGCTGCGACTGGTCCGCGGACAGAACACTGATATTCACTCGTACTCGCGACCGCTGGTCTTCTGCCGGTATGCTAACTGAGCCGCCATGCGAACCGCCGTGGGGATGTGGGCGGGCGACGATTTCGTTCAGGAAGTCGTTCAACGCACACCGAATCGATTCCGCCACCTGGAGGTCGTTGCGTTGCTGGTCGATAATCATGTCGCTGAAGGCGCGAGTCACCGTCTGGTTCTTGCCTTGGATCAGATTCACGAAGGTGTCCAGGAAAGTGATCAAGGGCACGCGGAGCCGGTAGAGGAAGCGCAATACGGGCTTCTGCGGGATGGCCACGCCTGCGCGCAAGGCCTCGGTAATGGCGCGGACCAGGTTTAGGGAGATCAGCCATAAGAAGAAGAAAATCACGAACCAGACGACGTAGAACCAACGCATTTCGGGGGCCGGCTGCTGATTGCCCAGCGTCTTGGTGATCTCGGCAAAGACCAGGCCGCCCAGCCCGGCAACCACGGTTTTTCCGAGCTTGCTGGTGAAGGGCGAGGTGTCTGGAGCGGAGGCGGCCTGGCCCGGAGCCTTGTCCTTCTGCGCATCGGTTTTCGGACCGGCCAGCGGATTGTCCACTGCGGGGAGTTGCCAGATGGCGACCACGGTCAGGAAGCCGGCTATGAACGCGATCAAAAGGACCGCCAGGCGGATGAGCGCGGAATCAGTCGAGTCTATATGCCAGAGGGTGGTGAGGATTCGCGGCGAATAGAAAGAAGGCGCTTCCTGGGGCCGCGGGCTGGGTGGCGGCGCGTCCGGCTCGAAGACCCCCGTTTCGGCGCGGTACCAGTAGAGCGCCGGCACGACGCGGTCCGGCCAGGCACGTATCCAAGAAAAACCGCGAGCCTGAATGGGTGAGGCATCCTGGCCGGCCACGGACAGAGGCGGCGCGAGGAACAACTTGCGGAAGTCCAGCCGCTGGTCGTTGAGACTCGACCAGGCATACGGCCGGCGATAGATCTCCTTGTGAGAATCGCGCAGATTGCCGGCCAACACGCCGGCTACGGTATCGGAGGCAAGGACGTCTCTCCAGCCGTCCAGCATCTTTCTGCTCACGTTCCACGTGGACCAGGGGGAGCGGGGGGTCTTCTGATCCTGGTCGCTCGCCTTGGGCGGATCGTTCGCTTTGGGAGGCGCCTTGCCTGCATAGCGGTCCTGGGCCAGCAGGAAGGGATCATCGATTTCGGGGATGCCAGTGACGATGAGCGCCCTCCGTCCCGCCTGCCGCGCCTGCTGGAGCAGGCCGCGGAAGATCTCGAATTGCTCCGCCTCGCGGGAGTCTTTGTTCGCCGATGCTCCTTCGTTGCGGAACGAAAACGAAGGCAATCCGATGAGGCAGTATGGGGAGCCGGCAATGTCGGCATAGCAGGAAGCTGCGGCGGCGCCGTCGGCCGCATAGCAGCGCATCAGGTTGTGGAGCCTTACATCGCTCTTCGCGGCAGCCAGCGCCGACTGCACGTCGTCAATGAGCTGGTTGAAATACTGGAGTCCGCCGGGGTCTTCGTGAGCCACGTCGGCGCTTCCCGCGGCCAGGTAGAGGTCCTGGAACGGGCTCGAACCCAGCGCCCTGGCGAGGCGCTGAATCTGACTCTTGCGGCGGTCCGGGTTCACGTCCGTACAGGTCAGGGCCGGTGGCGTCGATCCCGTCTTGGCTGGCGGGGCGTTCTTCGCGGCTTTCGGAGCCGCCGGCTGCTTAGCGGCAGGCAACTGACTCTGGGCAATCGGGCAGGGGCTCAGGCCGAAGTTGCCGGTCAGAACCAGGAAGGTGGGGGCCTCAGCGCGACCGCCATCGGTGCTGGAAAGGGAGCGGACATATTGGAACAGGTCGCCCAGCGCCTTTTCGTCCAACGCCTGTTGCTTTTCGCCGGTATCTTTGGTGGACGGATCCTGGGCGGAAGCGAGAAAAATGAGCGGGTCCGTGGCGTGAACCAATGAGACGGGCGGCACTTCCTGGTTGCCGCGGCTGCACCCGGTAGTCAGTATGGCGGCGAACGCACACGCCACGGCGGCGAGCGAGCCCGCCCTCGACACACAATCGCTCTGCGGCATGAACCGTCGCATACTGCCTCCTGCCTTGCGATGATAGTGTACTGCAACCCTTCACCCTTGGGACGTTGATGCCGCGCCCCGGAGGTGTCCAAAGCGTGCCGAGCGGCGACCCCTGCGCGCCGGGGCAGCCACCGCTGAGGATAGAATGACTGTCTGATCCTTTATGCCCGCGAATGGCGGCACGCTCGTTCTGCTCACCGTGGCGGCGCTCGTCCTCCTTCTGACGCTGATCCTGGTGGTGAAGTTGCACGCGTTCCTGGCGCTCGTGATCGCCAGCATGGAGCTGGGGATGCCCGCGGAGAAGGCCCACCTGATGGTTCCGGATCTATTCTGGCCGGAGTTCGCCAACATCCTGTGGAAGGCTGTGCGCCGGGGGCGGATCTCCCCGCGTACGGCGGAGGAATCGATCGCAACGCCCGAGAAAAAGGGAATCGCCACGGCCCCTACGGCGAAGACACTGCGGGATGCCTTTGCGATCGCAACGGCGTTTGACAGAACGGTATCCGATGCCGTCTATGTGGCCCTCGCACTGGTCTTCGACGCTCCGTTGCTGACGGCGGACGAGCGCCTGGCAAATGCCCTGGCGGCCCGGTTTCCCGTCCTCTGGTTGGGAGCGTATTGCGGTGCCGGGTAACTGAAATGGGGCAGGTCATTTTCCCGGCGGCACGCAGGCACGAGAGTCCCAAGACGGGACTGCCTCGTCCCGTCCGACGCTCATGTACGCAACGGACCTTTTCCCTCAACTGACGTGACGGGAGTGATGCTACCAGCACCGCGGGACCAGAACTTTCTGGACCCCACGCCCACGCGCCTGCCAACCGAACCAAAAGGCCGGAAGGTAGCGACTCCCCGAGAAAAACCAGCAGGAGTCCGTCGACCCGATTGCAATCGCTGTTTAAACACCGGCTCAACAACTTCGCCATATGAACTCGCCGAAAGATGAAACATGCTATAAACATACAGGTATGATCAATCCGCAATCCGAATTATCACGACACTTCCGCCATGGCTAGCAATACGCATCTCCAACACAGTGGGAATAGGCCACAATTCGGAGCGGACGAGAAGCGCGCCCTATGTTGAACAATGTATTGCCGGTTACCGATCTTCGCTCGCTCGCCAGACGAAAGATGAACCCCTTGGAATTCAAGAGCATTCCAAGTGGCAGCTATTCCGAAGCGTCGTCGGCAGATGGCTGGCAGGTGCAACGTGAGGGGAAAACGGCGACCCGGATTTGCCGACCGAAAGTCCGGAGCCTTCTCCTAGAAGACCGCGTCTGGTCATTGCTTTACCGGCTCGGATTCGACTACCTCTCAGGTGAGGGAGGTGCACAACTCATACAGGACTCGAAGGCGGAAAACAGCCCGTACAACCAAATCGATGTCGTCGGACTGGATCCGGAAGTGGCTTTAGCCGTGGAGTGTAAATCAGCGGAACAACCGCGCAGATTTTCCGAGTTCCAAAAGGATCTCGCGAAACATGTGCTCACACGTCAACGCTTCGGTGCGTCAGTGTCGAATCAGTTCCCGCTGCCACATAAGAGGGTAGCCTTGACGGTCCTGTTCACTTGGGATCTAATCCTTACGGAAACCGATGAGGAACGAGCCAAGAACGAGAATGTAGTTCTGCTGAACGAGAAAGATCTCCACTATTATGAGCAACTCGCTGCTCATCTCGGCCCCGCTGGGGATGCCCGGTAGATCGTAGAAAGTAGCGACTCTCCGCTCAAAGCCTTTTGATAGGCTGAGAGCAAATTTCTTTGCAGAGAAAAAGGAGAGTCGCCATGAAGAAACCATATCAGATTGAATCGCAACAAGCAGTGAAGCGGCTGGAGCGAATGGCCGCCGAGGGGAACCCTGCCGTGCAGTTGGTGTTGCCGATGGTGGAGACGTTGGGCTGGCTGCGCCGCGGGGTGGGCGAGTTGATTCGGCAAG
>JAIQEX010000086.1 GCA_020073615.1 Terriglobia bacterium | reverse complement strand
CTGCCAGGCCCAGTGGCTCAACGTCCATGTGGATTTCCCACTACTGCAACGGCTGGCCCTGCCCGTGACCATCGGCTCGGTCCCCGCCTCCAGGCTCATCCTTGGATGAGAATATGCTCGATTCTGATAGAATCGGCCTGGAAGCCAGTTTTGGCCGGTGCTGGGCACGGGCTTCAAACCCGTTGTGCGGTACTCTGTGCCGCGGGTGGGTTCGACTCCCACTGGCTTCCGCCATTTAGTCATTTTAATTCACCAACTTAGGGGCTTCCGACCCCTCCACTTTGCCCGTCGCTAAGGAAATCTCCGCGCTTTGCTGGTTCAGGAACTCTTCCATTCGCTCCGCCACGCGCCGCACGTTGCGATCACTGACGATGTGATATCGCTCGAAGGTTTACCGCCCCGGCAGTTATCATGCGGCGGTACAGGACGTTCCGGGGGGCCAGGCAGCGACCTGAGGGTGGCCTGCCGGCCCCGAAACGCATGGCCTCGCCCGACTATCTGGCGGCGCTCGGCCTACTGCCAATCTCCGTGCCGATTACCTCGCCGGAGATCACCAGTTCCACCCGCCGGTTCTGCTGCCGGCCCTGCGCGGTTGCATTGGAAGCCACCGGCTCAGCTTTGCCCAGGCCCTTCGCCGTGACTGAACTACCCACCATTCCTTGCTGGATCAGGTAATCGCGTACGGCCCCGCCGCGCTGTTCGGAAAGCCGCTGATTATAGTCGTCCCCGCCGACGCTGTCCGTGTAACCTTCCACATCCAGCCTTAGACCCGGATGCCCCGAAACGATGCCGGCTATCTTGGCCAGCTTCTCGCGCGCCACGGGCCGCAACGAAAACTTGGCCGTGTCGAAGAGCACATCCGACATGTTCACGATCAAGCCGCGTACGGTGTCGCGCGTCTGTAGAATGGCGTTGAATTGCGCCAGTAGCTGAACTCGCAGTTCCGTCTTTTCCCTGGCCGCGCGCTCCAGTTCCGCCTTGGCGCTGTCCCGCTCCGCGTCGTTCTCGCGTTTCAAGCGATCGGCTTCTGCCTGTGCCGACGCCTTCTGCGCATCGTTGTTCTTTTTCAGCCGGTCCGCCTCGGTCTGGGCGGCGGCCATCTGTGCGGCCTTGTCGCGTTCTGCACGATCCATTTCATTTCGAGCGGCCTCCATCTTCGCGTCGTGTTCGCGCTTCAAACGGTCGGCTTCGGACTGTGCGGCAACCCGCGCCGCCTCTGCGTCCCGTGCAGTGCGCACGGTTTCGGCCTGTGCCGCGGCGCGTCCGTTTTCGGCGCGCGCTTCGCGCTCTTCACCAGCCTGGCGCTCGTTGGCCAGCCGCTCCTCATCGATCTTCTTTACGGTAATGATGCGGGCATCTTCGGACATTTGGACGGCCTCGCGCGCCACCGTGCCGATGGGCTTGCTTCCCCCTTTGCCCTTCAGATAGCCTTCTGCGTTCTCCAGACCCTGGACGGCTTTTTGGAAGGTATCGGGGGCGTACCTCTCCGCGCCGGTCCAGCGTGCAATCTGGACGGCGTTGCGCGCTTCGTAGAGCTCCAATGGCACCTTCGAGTTCAGCCGCAGGGGCTTGATGTCGGCTGGGTTCACGTTCAAGGTGTACTGGCCGCGCTGTAAGAGCTCGTACTTGGCGTCGACCTCTTCAATCGTTCCGGTGGTATCGTGCCTGACGAAATTCTCCATTACCACGACGTCGCTGGGCTGAGTTACCGCGAAATAGGGCTCCGCAGTTACGATCAAGCCGAACGACTGCAACTCTGTGGTGGCATCCAGCTTGGACTTGTCTCCGTTCAAGAGCACTTCGCCAACGTTGGTGGCACGGCCCTCGGGAGTGATGGCCCACATCACGTAGGTCAGGTACTCGGGACCAAACTTAGTGGCGGGCTGCAGCTTCTCCATGCGCGCGTCGATCTTGATGACGCCTTGCTTGCTCTCTACCCTCGCCTCGCCGAGGGCCTCGGGCAGGAGTGTCGTTCCGCGGAACCCGATCTCCGTGGATCCGCTACGGTGATTGTAATTAATGGCTTTCGTCGTCCGGGCTACCACCGTGACGCGATAGATAGGCATCGCGCCGGCGGCCATCCGGGCCTCATTTTCGCTCGACTGCCGCACCGGGTTCGGAGCTTGCGCCGACTGGGCCGCCATAAGCCCGCATACCGTCAGAAATGTACCGATGAGTTTCATTGTGTCCTTTACTGTTCAGTTCCCGGCCGTCCACCGCTCTCTCGCGGGGACTGCTTGTTCAGGAGTCTTAGCAGGGCAGCGGCCGATCTGGGAGCGGGCCTCCCACTGGTCACGATGTCCCGGTTCTCCAGTTTCTTGCCGTAGAGTGTGGCATTGTCGTCCAGATCCTGCCGCAGCGTGGCTCCTTCCAGAGCAAGGCCGGCAAACAGCCCCTGGGACCGCGACCACGAAAGAATCTCCGCGTGCATTTGGGCGTCGGTTTGAGCCGTCGCCGTGCGTCCCACCGGGCCCGCTGCTACCGATCCCTCGGCGCCCAGAGTGAACTTGCTCGCAAGCAGCTTGTCCGCTCCGCGTTCCGACATCACGAGCATGATCAGGTCCGTGGTAGAGCCGCCAATCTGAAAGCCGACGCTGCCGCCCTCGATGCGAACCGTAGCGGGCGCCGACCAGCCTTCGCCGCCGCGATTCCGGCAGGACAGGTACCCTTTTCCGTATTTGCCGCCGACGATGAAGGCCGCCGTCTTGAGACTGGGCACAATGACGATACAGTGCGCCTTGTCCAGCAGATCCTGCGGAATCCCCTTGTCGGGGGTCGCCATTACCTCCGAGAACACCGCCGCCGCCTCGCCCAACCGCTTGGCAGGCTCCTTATCCATGGCTAACAACGATGTTGTGAGTGCCAAACCGGCTACAATCGCAAATTTCATTTTCTCGCCTCTTCCTGTCGCGAGTATTCCTCGCGACTTTTCTGCTAGTGCACGCCGGGCACCATCCATGAGATCCGGCCGCGAACCAGGCCGAAACCGTGCAGCCTAACGGGTTGTGCGGGGTTTCGGCAACTATGCAGCGCGGCAAAGGGGGCAGAAGAGCGGCGGTGGCTACAGCAGGTGCAAGTTCTGTTGCCGGCAGTGCAATACCTGCGCCCGGGCACTCTGTTTGGCGAGGGATTCGCGCCTTAGCTGCTTATGTCAGGCGAAGGAAAGCCGCTTCTATCGAGCAGGGTTCTTAGCAGATCGGCGTGGAGGAAAATACCGCGCCGGGAATAGCTTACGTAACCTTGCCTCCGGAATTTGTTCATGTACTGACTGACCACTTCCCGGGAGGTGCCTACGTACCTTGACAACACCTCGTGGGTGAGCGGCATCATCCGTACCGATCCGTCTTCCTCACGGGTGCCCAATCGTTCGGAGAAGCGAAGCAACGAACGGGCGAGCCGCCGTTCGATAGTGTCGATTGCCAGGCTCTCGATGTGGCGGGTGAATTCGGCGTTGCGCTGCGCGAGGATTTGCAACAACGCCACCGCCAGGCGCGGACGTTTCATGACGAGGTCTTCAATCTCGGAAATAGTCCAGGCCATTACACTCACCTTTTCAAGTGCCGTGGCCTGTTCGGCGCGGCGGGAAGCGTCGAGGAAAGCCGACTCGCCAAACAGCTCGTCGGGCCGGAGGATTTCCAGCAGTACCTCACTGCCGTCTGCGGCTACCTTCGAGAGTTCCACTTTGCCTGTGACCACCAAATAGATACTCTTCGACGAATGATTCGTACCGTAGATCCTCTGACCTTTGCCGTACTCCGTGGTGCTGGAAATCGGCAAGTACGCTAGTGCATCTTCGACCCGCGTATGTGATCCTAACGATGCCGTGGGTGCCATTGTGTTTTCCATTTGAGTGCGCAGCGTGCTCTTTTTGTAAGTAATCGAACTATTCCATTGCAGCCAACACTTGCGCCAGCGGAATCGTGGCGAAGGTCGTGGCATAGTCGGATATCCCGTAGGGAATGACCAGCAGCCCACCATGCACCAGGCTGCCGCACGAGTAAACGACATTGGGCACGTAGCCGTCGCGCTCGTTTGCATTGGGCTCGATCAGTGGCTCGGGCAGGCGGCCGATGACCTTGGTGGGATCGTCGCGATCGAGCAGGAACGCGCCGATGCAGTACTTGCGCATGGGCCCAACTCCGTGGCTGATCACCAGCCAGCCGGCCCCGGTTTCGATGGGCGAGCCGCAGTTGCCTAACTGAATAAATTCCCAGGGGAACACGGGCTCTAAGATGAGTTGCATGGTATGCCAGAAATGGAGATGATCGGAGAACATCACGTAGATATTCTCGGCGTCCTGCCGGCCAAGCATCGCATAGAGGCCGTTGATTTTGCGGGGAAACAGCGCCATGCCTTTGTTCTCGACTGCCGGGCCGTTCAACGTGATGAATTTGAAACGAAGAAAATCGGACGTCTCTATAAACTGAGGTAAGATCATTTTGCCGTCGTATGCGGTATACGTCGCATAATAAGTGTGGGTGCCGTCCTCTTTGCGGAAAAGGACAAAGCGAGCATCCTCGATCCCGTTGCTTTGCGAAGGAGTGACAGGGAATAAAACTCGCTCGGACAAGCACGATTCCGGAGTGAACTGAACCTCGTAATTGGAGCTGGCGAGCATCAGGGTTTGTCGAGCTATACTTTTGGTCGTTTGTTGCTCGAGGTCAGGAAGCTGTTTTGCGGCGCGACTGATGCTGGCACGGAGTTCTTCCATGGTGAATGCGTCCGGTAAGCCGTTGAGAACCTCGCGGTTGAAATCGCCCATGAGACGAAGTTCCTGGAGCTTCCGCGCGAACAGGGATTTTTCAAACGTGGCGTTGGGCACTTGCATCGGCTCGATGCTGTAGCGGGAAGGCAAGTCCATTGTGATTTTGCCGTTGGCGTCCAATATTCCGCTGCGAAAAGCGATCGAGGAAACGTGCCCCTCGGCGGTGGCGCGCAAGCTCAGGATGAAGCGCAATGAACCGGGCGGCACGTCCGACTGATCCAGGTGCGGCACCATCGAGGGATTGAACAACGCCGCAGCTTCCAGCGAATACTCGTGAGTGAAGTATCCGCCCAGCAACAGCTTCCGTTCTTCGGACAGGGTCTGGCCATTGAGCAGGCTGAGGCTGACCTCGTCAAATCGCCGGCGGAGGAATTCGTCGATCTTCAGTTGGCGGTCGCCGAATTCGGCCCGGACTCCCTCCAACAGGGCATGAACTTTGCTTTCGGGCAGCGCCATGACCCTGGCGGCGATCTTAGTGGAGCGCCGGTCGCTCATGAGCCGAAAAGGCCGGGCCAGGACGTGCGTGGGGTCCGGGTCCAAGGTGACGGTGCTGCGCGTTACCTCGATTGGCTTCACGGGGCGATCCGGGCTGCCATGCCGGGTCGTCGAACGCCGGTAGCGGCGTTTTGGATCAGCCGCATTTCCGCCAACGACAGGAGAAAGGCCAGCAGGGATTCCGCCCCCTGGTTTTGATTGCCCCGGTCGGCGTGCAATCCGTCGCGGCATCCGCCGTTCTGAGGGCAGTAGACCTCCAGCCCGAGATCGTTCCAGCCGAGGAACCAGTCGAAGGCGAGTTGTGCCTGTTCATACCACCACGGGTCGGCGGTGGCGCTGTACGCTTCGAGGCAGGCCGAGACCGTGGCTTGGGCCTCGATGGGCTGCTGGTCGAAGTGCGCGCGTGCGCCGTTGCGCTTGTAGAATCCATTGCTGCCAATGGGCCGCAGTTGACCATGTTCCGAGGTTTGCACGCCCACCAGCCAGCGCAGCGCCTGAATGCCTCGTTCGTACACGGTCCTTCGCCCCGTGGCGCGTCCATTGACAATCAGGGCATGAGCCAGCTTCGCGTTGTCATAAGCCAGCCCCTCTTCAAACCAGGTCCAGCCGGGCTCGGCGACTTTGTCGAAGACGGTCACCAGCCGCCCGCTCAGAAATTCGGCGGCAGCCTTGGCGGCGAGGTCGCCCTTCGTTCGCCGCAGATATTCATGAATGCCGATCAAGCTGAACGCCCAGGCCCGCGGCGAAGTGAAGTCCGTTACGGCCGGCAGCGCCTGCGCGAAGAGCTTTTCGGCCATCATCTGGGAGCTCCAATGGGGCGAACGCCCGGCGGCGGTGCCCAACGCCCAAATCGCCCGGCCATGACAATCCTCGGAGCCCCGCTGGTCGAGCCAACGGCGGTCCGTGCCCAGAAAATTGTGGAAACGCCCCGTTCTTGCATCGAAGGCATAGTCCAGGAACACGGCGTAGGTCTTAGCCAACGCCCGAACACGCTTCGGAGCGTCTTCCAACTGGCCCAACAACACCGTCATGATGAGTGCGCGGGCGTTGTCGTCGGTGCAGTAGCCTTCCGCAGGATTCGGCGCGGTGAAGTTGGCGTGCTGGAAAATGCCGGTCGCATCAGTCATGTGGTAAAGGTGATCCAGGTTCAACTCCGGCGATTCATGCGGCCGCTGGGTGCTCCCGGCCGCCGCAACCGATTCGCGGGCCGCCGCTGCCCCTTGGCGCCGCGCCAGTTCAAAGGAGCGCATGTACAGCCCGGCCGTGTTGCTCCACACCATGGCGCGGCCCATCTGATAAGCGTTGTCGCTCATGGCATTCCGGCGCGCTTCATCGCGCAACAACCCGCTTGCCTCGCGCGCAATCGCCTTCGCGTCCGCGAACGGTACCAGTACGCCGCGCTGGTCCCGCAGCAGTTCGGCGGCATGCCAATAGGGCGTCGAGATCACGGCTTTGCCCGCGCCGAACGCATAGGCCAACGTCCCCGACGTAATCTGCGCTTCGTCCAGATAAGGAGTAATGTAAAGATCCGCCGCTCCGATGAACTCAGTCAGTTCCTTGAGATCGACGAAGCGGTTGTGGAAGATGACGTGGTTGGAGATGCCGTTCTTCCTCACAATGGTATCGAGGCTGAGGCGGTAGGCTTCGCCTCGCGTGCGCAACTCGTGGGGGTGCGTAGCGCCGAGCACGATGTAGACGACGTCGGGAAACTCGGCCACAATCTCGGGGAGCGCGTGGAGCACATGCTCAATGCCCTTGTTCGGCGACAGGAGTCCGAACGTCAGCAACACCTTCTTTCCTCCCACGCCAAACTGGTCCTTGTAACAATCCGAGGCCACGAATGGTACGTCGGGAATGCCGTGCGGGATGAGATCGATCTTTCCCGGCGGCGCGTGGTACACCTCCTGCAAGAGTGTTTGTCCCCGCTCCGTCATGACCACCAGCCGGTTGGAGCGCTCGATCAATTGCTCCATCACGCGGCGCTGGTCGGCGTTCGGCGTGCGGAGAACGGTGTGGAGCGTGGTGACGACCGGCGCGGCCAACTGGCCGAGCAGCGCCAGTAAGTGGCTGCCGGCCGGCCCGCCGAAAATTCCAAACTCGTGTTGGAGCGAAACAGCGTCCACGTTGCTGGAGTTCAGGTACTCTGCGGCGCGCCGGTAGGAATCCAGGTCCTGCTCCTCAATCTCGAAGCGAACGACGTCCGGATAGCGATAGCACCCCTCTACGTCGTTGATCGGCACGGCGAAGCACCGGCTTTGCGGATGCCGTGCCGCCACCGCCTCGAGCAGGTCGGATGTAAACGTGGCGATGCCGCATTTGCGCGGCAGGTAGTTGCCCAGAAACGCGACGGTTCGAATGCGGGAGGTTGTTTTCATCGCTGGATTACGCTGCCTTGACGAGAGTCTCGCTCACCGGGTCCGATCCTTCCCGCCCGTTCCGATCGGCCACCTCCTGGCACTGGATACAGCGCGGGGCCCAGGGCACCGCCGCGAGGCGCTTTGGGCTGATCGCCGATTCGCACTCCACGCAGGTTCCAAAGCTGCCGTCGTGGATTCGGCGCAACGCGGCTTTCACGTTGCGCAGCAGGTTGGAATCGCGGTCCACGTTGCGAATCGCCATATCCCGTTCCGTCGCGTACTGAATCTCATCCATCTGATCCGCGCTCTTCTCGATGGCGATGTCGTCGCGGTTTCGTAATTCCCGAGCCAACTCGGTCTCTTTTCGTTCCAGGATTTCTTGGAATCGGCCCTCTTGTGCATGTGCTGTCTTCATGGCCGTCGCCTTCGTCCCTCCGGGCCGTCTATCTTCCTTAGCACGGGATGCTCCAGAGCAGAACCGCCCTTTTCGGAGGCTGCGGCGTTGAGCCAACGTAGGGTTAGCGGCGATTCACCGGAAGAGAGATGCAAAAGCTGCACCTGAAGTGCGGAATCTGCTCGGCTCATACGCTTCGGATCCCACCGAATTGCGCGCCGGCGGCGGTGGTCACGAACGTGCCTCCACCCTTCCGGGTTGATCTTCATGCGGTATATAAATCTAACTACTCTCCCGATCGTGGGCTCTGCGTGGCGCCGGCTCCGGAGATTCCGGCACACAGCCGCTGTTGCGGCGTTGGCCGTCTTCCTGGGCCCGGCCGCCTGCTCCTATTCCGTTCTTACTCACGAAGCCATTATCGACTCCACCTGGGGCAGTGCTATCCGGCCGCTGCTGCTCAAACGATTCCCGGCTGCCACCGCCGACGAGTTGACGCAAGCGCACGCCTTCGCTTACGGCGGGTGCATCATTCAGGACCTGGGGTACTATCCGTTCGGCAGCAAGTTCTTCAGCGACTTGACCCATTACATCCGGAGCGGCGATTTCGTCCTCAACCTCATCCGCGACTCCCAGGACCTCAATGAATACGCGTTCGCCCTGGGAGCGCTGTCGCACTATGCCGCCGACAACAATGGCCACCCCATGGCCGTGAACCGGGCGGTTCCTTTGTTCTACCCGAAGCTCGGCCTGAAGTTCGGCAAGGTGGTGACGTACGCCGACGACCCTGCTGCCCACGCCAAGACGGAGTTCGCCTTCGATGTCTTTCAGGCCGCCAAGGGCCGCTACGCATCCGCCGCGTACAAAAACTTCATCGGATTTCAAGTGGCGAGGCCCGTGCTCGAGCGGGCGTTCGAAGATACCTACGGAATGAGGCTGGGAAAGGTGTTTCTGGATGTCGATCTCGCCGTTGGATCCTATCGCCGGGCGGTCGGCACGATTCTTCCGGCGATGACCAGAGTTGCCTGGCAGATCAAGAAGCAGGAAATCAGAAAAGACGCTCCCAGTGTTACGCGCAGGAAGTTCCTCTACAACCTGTCCCGTTCCAGCTACGAAAAGAATTGGGGCGCGACTTACAAGCGGCCGGGGATCCGGTCGAGGATCATGGCGACTCTGTTCCGCATCGTGCCCAAGGTGGGTCCGCTTAAGCCGCTGGCATTCGAGCGGCTGACACCTGAAACCGAGAAGATGTACATGGCCAGCTTCAATTCGACCATTGACCGTTATCGCGAACTGCTTTCGGAAGTAAGCGCGGGCGGCCTCAAGCTGCCGAACGACAATTTCGACGTGGGAAAATTCACCGCGGCGGGGGAATACACGCTGGCGGATCGCGCTTACTCGCAACTACTCCACAAGTTGCAGGGCCACTACACCGAAATGCCTCCTGAGCTGCGAGGAGATATCATCGCTTTCTACCACGACCTCAACCTTCCCATTGCCACCAAGACCGACCACGGCGAGTGGGCCAGGTTGCTTGAGGAACTCAGCCAGTTGCGGTCTGTGGATGCGGATCTGCGGCATCCTGCGGTGATTGCGGCGGGAGCGCCAGTTGCAAAATGAGCGCCATAGTTGGATTGGTGGTGGCCGGCAGTCAGGCTGGCACTTCGGCCGGTGCGGGTCGAGCGATTCGTATGCGAAAGAAGACCGTGCTGCTCACCGTGGCTGCCATTTGCGCTGCGGCAGGTCTGGGGTCTTGGGCTCTGCTCCGCGACAACTCCGGAGTTCAATACCGAACGGCGGCGGTGGGCCACGGCGACATTAACGTAACGATTTCGGCCACCGGTAACCCCAACGCGGTCGTCACGGTTCAGGTTGGGTCGCAAGTATCGGGCATTGTGATGGCCTTGTACGCCGACTTCAATACGAAAGTAGCGAAAGGCCAGTTGATCGCGCGGCTCGACCCCGCGTCGCTCCAGGCCAAAGTGGATGAAGCCCAAGGAAACCTCGCGGCCGCACGTGCCACCGCCGCCAATGCCCAGGCCGGCATTCAGAGGGCACAGGCGGGAATCCAGGCCGCGAGCGCCTCCGTCGCCGCCGCGCTGGCCAATGTCGTCAAGGCAAGGGTGGCCACTCAGGATGCCAAAATCAAGGGTGACCGGCGCGTGCAACTGGCCAAAGAAGGTGTACTCTCCCAGGAAGACGTCGACACGGCGGAGGCGACTTATCACACGGCGGCCGCGGATCAGGATGCCTTCACCGCCCAGCAGCGGGCCGCGGAGGACAACGGGAAGGTCGCGCAGGCGGACTGGAAGGTTGCCAACGCGCAATTGACGGCCAACCAGGCGCAAGTGAAGCAGTTCGAGGCGGCGCTTCGCTCCGCACAGATCGACCTGGCCTATACCTACATCAAGGCGCCGGTGGACGGCGTGGTGGTGTCGCGCAACGTAGATGTCGGCCAGACGGTGGCGGCGAGCCTGGCTGCGCCCACCCTGTTTCAAATCGCGCAAGACCTCACCAAGATGCAGGTCGATACCAACGTGTCGGAGGCGGATGTGGGCCGCGTGCAGGTGGGCCAGCCGGCCACATTCACGGTGGATGCCTACCCCGGACGCATCTTCACGGGTGCCGTGACCTCCATCCGCAAGGCTCCCATCAATGTGCAGAATGTAATCACTTACGATGCGGTGGTGGGCGTTTCGAATGCCGATTTGAAGCTATTCCCCGGCATGACCGCGAATGTGAAGATCTTAGTGGACCAGCGTCCGAACGTATTGCGGGTGCTCAACGCCGCGCTGCGTTATCATCCGGCGTCCGAGGCTCCGGCGGCGGCAGCCGGCGGCAAGGGAGCCGGAAAGGCCGTCACACCCGAGCAAGCGGTCTCGGTGATGGACCCGAACAACCAGCAGCGGCGCGTGAAGGTCGTGGCCGGCGTGAGCGACGGCACGTACACAGAGGTCGCCGGCGGCGGCCTGAAAGACGGGGATCGCGTGATTATCGCGGAGGTGGTGAAAGCCGGCGCCACGGCAAGCACCGGAGCCGCCTCCCCGCGCGGCGGCAGAGGGGCAGGGTTCTAAGCCAAGCAGCGGTATCCATGGCAGCGGTCATTGAAATCAAGGATCTCGTGAAAGATTACGCCCTCGGGGATGTGCCCGTGCACGTATTGAAGAACATCTCGCTCGAGATTGCCCGCGGGGATTTCGTGGCGATCATGGGGCCGTCGGGCTCCGGCAAGTCTACGCTGATGAATATTCTCGGGTGCCTGGATAAACCTACCACCGGGACTTACACGCTCGACGGCGTCAGCGTTGGACGGCTCAGCCGCGACGAATTGGCGGAGATCCGGAACAAGAAAATCGGTTTTGTCTTCCAGCAGTTTAATCTTCTGGCCCGGACCAGCGCATCGGAGAATGTCGAGCTGCCCCTGATGTACACCGATATGGCCGCGGCGGAGCGTCACGATCGGGCGGCGAAGGCTCTGCGCGCCGTGGGGCTGGCGGGCCGCGAGGCGCATCAGCCGAGCCAGCTCTCCGGAGGCCAGCAGCAGCGTGTGGCGATCGCCCGCGCGTTGGTAAACGATCCGCGGATTATCCTGGCCGACGAACCGACCGGAGCCGTGGATTCCAGGACCAGCATCGAGATTCTGGCGATTTTTCAGCGGCTGAACCGGGAGGAGGGGATCACCATGATCGTAGTGACGCACGATCCCGACGTCGCGGCTTACGCCAACCGGAATATCCATTTCAAGGACGGCAAGATACGGCGCGACGAGGTGCTGGCGCACCCTCGCGACGCACAGAAGGATCTGGAAGCGCTTCCCGCCGAAGCTGTGGCGGAGTTGGTGGTGGCATGAATAAGCTGATAGTCAGTGTGAGAATCGCATTGCGCGCGTTGCGGGTCAACCGGACCCGGTCGGCGCTCACCATGCTGGGCATCGTGATCGGTGTGGCGGCGGTAATCGCGATGGTGGGCGTCGGCACCGGCGCCACCGCCCGCATCCAGGCGCAGATCCAGAGCATCGGGAGCAACCTGATCATCGTGCTGCCCGGCAGCCTCAGCAGCAATGGAGTCCGGCTGGGCTCCGGTGCGGTGGCGACGCTCACCGAGGATGACGCCAAAGCGATCGCAACGGAGTGCGCCTCCGTGTCGGCCGTTGCCCCGTCCGTGCGTGGCGGCGTGCAGGTGGTGGTGGGGAGTAACAACTGGGCCACTACAGTCCAGGGTGTAACTCCGGATTACATGACGATTCGCGATTACACCATGTTATCCGGCGAGTTTTTCACCGACCAGGATGTAGATGCGGCAGCCAAAGTGGCGGTGCTGGGTGAGACCGTCGTGCAGAATCTGTTCGGTAACAGCGACCCCACCGGACAGGTGGCCATCATCAAGAACGTGCCTTTCACCGTGGTCGGCGTGCTGACGCCGAAGGGGCAGTCTCCTTCGGGGCAGGACCAGGACGATATCATCCTGCTGCCCATCTCCACGGCCAAGCAAAAGGTGCTGGGCGCCAACAAGGCCAACGCCAAGTCCGTCAGTACTCTGATGGTGCAGGCCAGCGGGCCGGCCGCGATGGACCAGGCGCAGCAGGAGATGGAAGTGCTGCTGCGCGAACGGCACCGGATCCAACCGGGTCAGGACGACGACTTCACCATCCGCAACCTGACCGAAGTGTTCGCGGCGCAGGAGAGCTCGGCGCAGGTGATGTCGATTTTGCTGGGCGCGATTGCCTCCGTCTCGCTGATTGTAGGCGGCATCGGGATCATGAACATCATGCTGGTGTCGGTCACCGAAAGAACGCGCGAGATCGGCCTGCGGCAAGCCGTCGGGGCCAAGACGCGCGACATCCTCTCGCAGTTCCTGGTGGAGGCCGTAACGCTCTCGTTATTAGGCGGGATCATCGGAATCGTCATTGGGTTGGCGGCTTCGGCGCTGATCTCACACTTCGCGGAATGGTCGACCCAGGTCAGCGCGTTGTCGATCCTGATGGCCTTTGTGTTTTCGGCCCTGGTGGGAGTGTTCTTTGGCTACTACCCGGCGCGCAAGGCGGCGTACTTGGATCCGATCGAAGCTCTGCGATACGAGTAAGAGCCGGCTGTCGGAGGGGTTATACTTCTCCCGGCCGCTGCCATAGCCCCGGCCGGAGTTAGGCCCTATAAGTGCTCTTTTCTATCCCGTGAGATGGCGCGAATCGCGCGAATCTGAGAGGAAGCAAGAATGGATCCGAAACAGTTTGCAGAACTGCACGCGAAGTGTTGGGAAACGCTGAAGCACTTTGTGCACGAGGCGGATCGGACGTGCGAACTGTTCGGTCAATGTCTCCCTGAACCTTCATCGATTCAGATTCGCTCGGACATAGTGCGGCAGCGCATCCTGGAAAACAACGCCTACGCCAGTTACATCGAGATTCGCCGGCAGCTTTTCGAAGCGGCCCGGATCGGCTACGACGCGTCCAACTGAACCCACCGAGTCGCCCTTCAGGTAGACGTCGATTCTCTGTTCCATTTCCGCCGGAAACCGCGGCGCAATCCCGACGAGCTTGCCGAAGTACGCGCCGAGCACGATCTCCCGGAACACCGGGAGCGCTACCCGGCCGCCGGTCTCTTTCGCTCCCAGGGAACGGTTGTCGTCAAAGCCTATGCGGACGGCCACGGTGATTCCCACGGGGCCGTACGTAGACCCCACGAATAGCGCGTCCCTGAACCCGTTGGTCGTCCCCGTCTTGCCCATAACCGCGAACGGGAAGCCGCCAGAGTCCAGTGCATGCGCCGTGCCGCTGGGCATGCGCACGACGCCGCGCAGACCTTCCTGAATGAGCGAAAGCGCGTCGCCATCGACATCGACCGGAGACGACCGCTGCGCGCTGTCGGCCATCGCCTCGCCCGAATCCAGGACGATCTTCCGGATCACATGAGGCTCGGTGAGCGTGCCCGAGGCGATCGTGCGGTACGCATTGGCGAGCTCCAGCAGGTTCACTTCCGACGCCCCCAGGGCCGTTGTGGGGTAAGGTTGCAACGGCGTCCGTATCCCCAGCCTGCGTGCCGTCTCCCGGACGCTGTCCATGCCGATTTGCCCGGCGATCCAGATCGCCACGGCGTTGCGGGATTCCGCCAGGGCCATGCGGAGGGGGATCATGCCCTTGAATTGGCCATCGTAGTTTGCGATCCATTTCGCATCCCGCCCGTCCCCGTTGGAAACGCTGATGGGCTCGTCGGGCACCGCGGTGTCGAGATTGAATGTGCCTCCGCGAAAGGCCGCGAGATAGACGATGGGTTTCATGGTGGACCCTGGTTGCCGCAGGGATGTCGTCACGCGGTTGAAGTCGCTGTATACGCTGGAGCGGTCTTTGTAGGACTGGCGTCCGCCCGTCTCGGCGAGGATACTCGCATCGCGGTTTCTCAGCACGACCACCGAGCCCTGGGTCAGGCCGCTGGTGCCGGTGTGCCGCTTTTCATACTGCAACAGCCCGTGCTCCAATGCCTGGTTCGCAATATCCTGCAACCGCGCATCCACCGTCGAATAAACCTGGATATGTCCCTCCAACAGGTCCTTTTCGCCGAGATCGGCGCGGCGGCCTTTGAGTTCTTCCAGGACATTTCCAACAACCGCGGACGCCCCGATCGCCTTATCCCTGCGTTGCGCGACCGTCTCGATCGGACGCTGCCTGGCGCTCCTGGCCCGGTCCGGAGACAGGAACCCGCGCGCCACCATCAGCGCCAGGATTTGATTCCTGCGCAGCAAGACTCTCGGCGCCGGGCTCGCATTGGGCGCGTAGTAACGAGCCGACTTTACAGTGCCCGCCAGCAGCGCCGCCTTGTCCGCATCGTCTTCGGTGAACGTGCCGAGGGGCCGGCCGAAATAGTATTCCGCGCCCCTCGCAAACCCGTACTGACCGTTGCCCATATAAATCAAGCTGGCGTACCGGGCCAGAATTTCTTCCTTGGCGCGGCGCTTCGAACCGAAGCGCGCCCGCATTTCTCCTTCGAGCCACAACGACAGCCGGATCTCCTCCAGCTTCCGGAACAGCATGTTGACCATTCGTGCGCCAATCACGCGCGACAGCGCGCGCGCCAAGCCCTGGCTGTGCCGCAACTGGTCGCTGTTTTCCTGGGCCGTCATGGTCTTGAGAAAATAGCCGCGCACGAGCTGCTGGGTGATGGTCGATCCGCCTTGCGGGAAGATCGCGGCGCTATTCGCCGCGTCCCGCCTTCCCATCTTCGTAAAGCGCCCGATCAGATTCCCCAGCCTGAGTTTGCACAGTACGCGGGCAAATGCGGAGTAATCGATTCCGCTATGGGAGAAGAAGTTCTTGTCTTCCGCGGCGAGGATCGCTCCGCGGACAATGGGCGGGATGCCCTCATACCTGGTGATCTGGCGGTATTCCGAGGCCATCTCAACCAGCGGCCGGCCGTCGATATCGTAAACGTGGCCGATAGTGGGAAGCTCAAACCGGCTGAATGCCTCGATGTCGGGCAGGTTGCTGCGATCGAACCAGACGTAGTGGATGCCCCCGGCAACCAGAACGGCCACAATGACTGCCGTACCAACCAGAGCGCGTTCGGCGCCTGGCCGCCAAGGCAGTCTGCCGAGCCGGCTGCCGCGGATTCTCCGGGCCGCCGCCAGAACGCCTGCGTGCATGCCCGTTAACCAGGATCGAACACGAATCGCGGCCTTCATCGCGCCGCCGGAGGCTCCTGGTCGGTGGGGATTCCGGCCAGGGAGCGATAGAACGCCACGGCCCGGTTCATTGAGGATGACGGATGCCTGGTGGCCAGGCGGCTCGCGCTCCGTCCGGTGCGCGCGATGCTGTAGTAGCGCCAGACGCCGTCCGATTCGCGATCCAGAAAGTAGATCGATTGCATCTCACCCGGATGGAAGAGGGTCACAAAGAAATAGCGCATGATGCTGACGTTCTCCACCTCGAAGACCAACCGGTCGGCCGAGACCTCTGCAATGTGCATCCGGTAGACGGCCGCGCCGGAGAGGTTATCGACCTGTTCCAGGTAGAGTACCTGGCCTTCCTTCATCTCGCCGGGCGGGAAGTCGCCGCGGCGGCGGCTCGGCGAGCCGGTTAAAGCGTAGGCGTCCACAATCAATGTCTGCCACTGCTTATGAGTGGTCGACCAATAGCGCATGCCCGCGAGTTCTGAAATTGCCCCGATGTGGCGCAGCAGGCCCTCAGATCCCGAGGTATAACGAAATCGCGCGGCGGTGGTGATCAAACTGGAAAAGCCCGCGGCGGTCCAACCGGTGCAGGCGGGCGGTCTCCAGTCGCGGCCGAAGTCAGTCTCGCTCCAGAACTTCACGGTGGGCGAAGTATCCAGACCAGGATAGGGCGGAACGGCTTCCCTTCCGCATGGCGGCTGCGGTCCTGGCTGCGCATAGCCCTGCGCCTGCCAGAACAGCATGGCCGCCAATACGAAACGAATCATCGTTGCCGCCCGTGCGTGGATCTGGACAAGTGGCCTAGCGGCTACCGCCAGTGCCCCTCTACCAATACCCAGCCGCCCCTTTGGTGAACCCAGCGATGCGCTACCCAGTGGGCATGCTGCCGTGGAGGCTGTTCCCACCTGCCTGGAGTCCAGGCGTACCCGTTGCCGTTCCACTGGTGGTACCCGGAAATCCACACGTGGTTACGGCTGGGCGCATGCCCCCGCTTCTCGACTACGACCCGCGGTGGCGCGATGCGAACCACAATACCGGCCCCCACGGCGCTGAATGCCAGCGCCCCTGCAAAAACCAATCCGATCACTCGTCTAAGAACCATGACACGATCTCCTTTTCTCACTTTCTTACTGCCCAACTGCAAACCAATCCTGCGGCAGGCGCCCTACCAGGCCCTTCTCCGTCTAAAGAGGGCGTGATAGAGAACCAGGAAGACCACTGAGCCGACGACTGCCACGACGAGACTGTAAAGATTGAGTCCGCTGACGCCGCGAGCTCCAAAGAGGTGGAACAGCCACCCGCCGGCGAAAGCGCCGACTATGCCCAATAGGATGTCGAGCACGATGCCCTCGCCTCGCCTGTTCACAATCTTGCTGCCGATGAACCCTGCAACCAGGCCGAGACCGATCCAGGCCAGGAATGACATGGTCTCCGTTTGTCCCGTCAAGGAACGCAGGGAATACGCGGGGCGGCCGTAAGCGGCAATTGCCCACGAGCAATACAGCAGTAGCGCAGCTAAAGTGCGCCGTATCTGTTTCGGCTCGATCATAATCTTCACCACCCTTCGAGATGCCAGCAGTGCACGTGCGTGGCCGCTTGCAACCTCGTAATATGCCAGCAGGCGGCTATGCGGATACAGGCAGAACCTGCACTTCAAGTGCATACCTGTACCCGGCGGCCCATGACAAGCTTCTGGCCAGGCCGCCAGTTCAAGCGCCGCGCGGGTTGGCCCCAAAGCTGCTAACAGTTGTTTGCGGGTAGAGTGGCCAGACACGATTCAACATTCGGAAGAAAGCGAGATTGACCATGCTGATATTGATTGTCATTTTGCTGTTGGTTCTGGGCAGCGGGGGTGGGTACTACGGCCACCGCCGTTGGGGTTACAGCGGGGGCGCGGGTGTGGGGTTAGGCACCATATTGCTCGTTCTCCTCTTAGTCTACATGCTTGGGATTATTCACTAAGTCACGAGCGCAGAAGAGCCCAGGGACCCAGCCGGTCCTATGCGTCGAACACACGTAGACTTATGTCGGCACCCGGGGCAGGTTCGGCATGTCCAAGTCCGTCCCCGGGTGTTCTTTTCCGTGCTGGCGCCTGTGCACCGGGACAAATCCCGCCCGGTTACCTTTCAAACACCTTTTTGATCTGCCCGATCTTCTTTTGAACTTTCCCGGCGAGGTTCTCGGATTGACCCTCAGCCTTTAAGTCGGGATCGTTGATCGCCTTGCCGGCCGTCTCTTTGACTTTGCCTTTCACCTCGTGAAACTTGCCTTTAACCTGATCCTTCATGCTCGGCTTCATTTGTTGTCTCCTATATCGATGTTTGCCTGAGGGGCGAAGGGGTGGGCGTTTCCCTCGCCCGCCCCGACGGGTATTGCGCGGTTAGTTCGGACTCTCTAAGTCCAATAGGGTTTGGCGCCGTAATAGGTGTTGACCTCAGCGCCCCACGTGCGGTCGGCCATGTCCGGCCAGTGAGCTTTGTCGAAACCGGGAGCGTGCTCGAGGAACTTCTTATCGACGTCCAGGACGAACTGTTTTTCACCGGTGTCCACCGCGAGGGCGCCCCAGGGGATGGCAAACAACTTGTCGCCCATACCCAGGAAACCCCCGAACGAAAGAACCGCGTAGGCGACACGGCCCTTCTCGATGTCGATCATCAAATGCTCGATTGTTCCGAGATCCTCTTTTTGACGGTTCACCACCTTGTCGCCGGTAAGCGTATCTGCTGCCAGAACGCTCTGCATCCACCGTCCTTTGGCATCTCTCGTTTGTGGCATGATCTCTCCTTCCTTCAGATTAGGAATTGGACGGAGACCCCCAAAAAGCGCCAGACGCGCTATTGGGGAGTCTTCGGTCTCGAAATCTGGATATCCAACTCGCCTTCTGCTGAGCAGATTTGGAGCCAAGCGCAGAACGCTTGTGGACCCAAGCGATAAGTTCGACAGCGCCCTGCGCGCAGGTGCAACTCTTGCCGTCCGCAAGGCGAGAATTGCCTGCGGGATTTGTGTTCAGGTAGCGGAAAACAAAAGAGCCACGCGGACTGCTAATCGGCCGCGGCCGCAGTGAAATAAAATGTCGATCCCGCCCCAGGTGTCGATTCCATCCACATGCGGCCGCCCTGCCGCTCGATGGCCTTCTTGCAGAATGCGAGGCCCAGTCCGTTGCCCGGGTGCTCCTTTCCGTGCAGGCGCTTAAACACCCCGAAGACGCGGCCCTGGAATGCCGCGTCTACACCGGGACCGTTGTCCGCGACGGAGAATACCCACTCGAGCTCCACCCGTCTGGCTGAAATGTGGACCTGCGGAGATGGCGTTTCACAGTATGCGATGGCGTTTCTGATCAGATGATGCAGGACCTTGGTCAGTATCTCGAAGTCTCCGCACACCGGCGGCAAAGCGTCATGGGTGACGACTGCGTTCCCTTCGTTGATCTGCTTGTCCGTCGCCAGGAGCGCCTGGCTGAGGACCGCTTCCATCTCCGTCCGGGACGGCTGCGCGTCGCCGGTACCGGTGGCCCAGTAGTCCACCACGTCGGCGAGCAGGGACTGCATCCTTCTCGCTCCCTCCTGGATGCGCGCGAGGCATACCGCACCATCGGAATCGACGCGGCCGGCATAAGTCTCGGCCAGCAACTGACTGTACGAGGCCACTTCCCGCAGGGGCTCGCGCAGGTCGTGAGCCGCCATCGAGACAAACTCTTCAAACTCCGCCCTCGCCCGTTCTAACTGCCTCTGCACATCGAGACACCGCCCCGTTTCCTCGTCGAGCGCCTTGCGTAGGCGCCCGATCTCCTCTTCCGTGCGGTTCTGGTCAGAGTCGTCCATTCTTAGCCCGCGCGCTACGGTCCGGCTTCTGGGCGCTGGAGGGAATTGTGAACTTGAACGTAGCGCCCAGCCCTACTTTCGATTCCACCCAGATTCGCCCGCCCTGGCGCTCGACGGCTTTCTTACAGATCGCCAGACCGATGCCCGTACCCGGAATTTCGCTCCCATGCAGCCGTTTGAACATGCCGAACACCCGGTCGGCGTCTTGCGGATCGATACCCACTCCATTGTCCCGCACCGCAAACAACCACCCTTCCGCGCCTCTCTCCGCCGAGATATGGATGCGCGGTGTCTCCGCGCCCTTGTACTTGATCGCATTGGAAATGAGGTTCTGGAAAAGCTGCATCAGCATAACCTCTTCGGCCACCAGGGCCGGCAACGGATCGGAAGTTACAATGGCGCCACTCTCCGCGACGGCCGCCTGGAGGTTGAACAGCGCCTTGGCCAGCACAGCGCCGCAATCGACCGGGGCGAAGCTGCCTTGTTCCCTCTCGGCAACCTCCCAATAGGCCAGCAGGGCCTTCAGCAGCGCCTCTATCCGCAGGGCCCCTTCCACCGAGTAGGAGATGTACGTGTCCGCTTCCTCGCCCAGCTTACCGGCATACTCCCGCCCCAGCAACTCCGTAAAGTTCACTACCATCCGCAGCGGTTCTTGTAAGTCGTGCGTCAGCGCATAGGCAAAATGCTGCAGTTCGGCATTGGTCGTCTTAAGTGCTTCCTCAGCCTGCTTGCGGTCCGTTACATCCTCAATCGCCAGCAGGATCGTCCGCGCCTGCTCATTGGGGTTAAAGATCTCGCTCGCGTTGAGCAGCATCACCTTTCGTCCGACATTTTCAAACTCGTAGGTCACCTCGAAGTCCCGGAACGTCGACCGCGTGGGCAGTATGTTCTCCAGCAGCTCGCGTAGTTTCGGGATATTCCATTGCCCGTCGCCCAGGTCGTAGATCAGGCGCCCTTCCGTCTCCTCCGGCACGACCTGGAAGGTCGCGTAGAACGTCCGGTTCGCTTTCATCACCTGCAGGTTCTGGTTCAGGATCACCAGCGGTTCCCGCACCGTTTCTACAATGGCTTCGGCGAAGTCCAGGCCGCGCTTCGCGGCATCGATATCGAGCAACATCAGCACCGCGCCGTCGGTTCTGCCATCCGCTCCCGCCGAGGGGAGTATCCGTAGCGAATACCAGTGGCCGTGGGCGTCGCGGATATCGCGCGGTTTCCGATCGCGGCCCTCCATCGCATCCAACAGCAATCGCCGCAGGTCGGGCAGCTCAATGCGAGGCTGAAGATCGGTGATCGACCGTCCGACATCGGAGGCGATCAGGTTCAGCATGGGTTCCATGGCGCGCGTATAGCGGCGAATGCGCAGATCCCGCCCAACCATGACCAGGGGTATGCTGATGCTTTCCAGAAGATTGCTCAGATCCCGGTTGACTTTGCTGAACTCCACGTTGCTGACCTTCAGCTCTTCGTTCAGCGTGTTCAATTCTTCGTTGGCCGACTCCAGCTCTTCCTGCGCGGTTTCCAGCTCCTCGTTGCCCGCCTGCGCCTCTTCGTTCGCCGCCCTGAGCTCTTCCAGGGTGGTGGCATTATCCTCGACGATCGATTGCAGATACTCCTTGGTTGCGATCAGCTCGCGCCGCAACCGGGCGTTCTCGACGTTGTCCTGTATAGGCGCCATGTGAATCGCACTCGGGCCGCCGCCCGGCGCGGCCTCTTCGAACAGGACCAGGAAATAGCGCTCTTTGGAAGAGGACGAGCCCGTGAACGGGATCGCCTTGATCGCGACGTCTCGCAACTGGCCACCGTCTTCGATCCGAAAGCCGTCTTCCTTGGCGATGGTATTGGTTTGTCGGGCAGCCCGCATCGCCTTACCCAGGCCCGCAATCAAGCCCTCGCGCGCCAGTTTCAGAAGATTCTGGGTCGGCTCGCCCGGCGAAAGCTCCAGGTACGGAGCAGTGCGTCCCCTTACCTGAACGATGTTCAAATCATCGTCGACGATCGCCCCCGGTGGGCCATGCTCGGCCAGCACCAACCGGTCGGCTTCCCGCAGCACATCCGGCCCCGCCCGGCCCTCGGCAACTCTCTCCCGCGGATCCACCCGGCCCTCGGCGCGGCGGCCTTCGCTCAGGCGCGGCTCCGGCATACCCGCGGCCGCCCGCACGCTATAAACCTTGTGGGTCTTCGCCACTTGATGAAACGACTCGGAAAGGGTGCCGATGCTTTCCGATGGACCGAGCACCAGAAAGCCCGTCGGCTTGAGCGAGTAATGCAGAATCGACAGCACCTTGCGCTGTAATACCGCTCCCAGGTAGATCAGCACGTTGCAGCAACTGATGAGATCCAGCCTGGAGAACGGCGGGTCCTGCGCCACGTTGTGCCGGGCGAAAACGCAGACGTCGCGGATCGCCTTCGCCACCTGGTACCTGCGGTCCGTCCTGGTGAAGAACCGCGCCAGGCGCTGCGGCGACACATGGGCCAGTGCGGCGTCCTTGTAGGTGCCGGCGCGGGCCTGTTCGATCGCCGCTTCGCTGATATCGGTGGCGAAAATCTCGAACGGAACGCTCACCTTCCTGTCGTCCAGAAACTCCTTCAGGTAGATGGCGATCGAATACGCCTCCTCGCCCGTGGCGCACCCGGGCACCCAGACGCGGATCGGATCCTCGGCCGCCCTATTCTCCAACAGCGCGGGGAACACCCTCTTCTTCAGTTCCTCGAAGACCGCCGGCTCCCGAAAAAATGCCGTCACGGTGATAAAGCAGGTCTCGCACAGCGCGTTTGCTTCCTCGCGGTTGTGCTCGAGCTCCCGGCCATAGTCGTCCAGGTTTTCGAATCCGCGGACGGCCATGCGCCGCTTGATGCGCCGCGCCAGCGTGCTGTGCTTATAGTGCGTGAAGTCCACTCCGGTGGCGCTCCGCACTACCCGGAGTATCTTGGCCAGTTCGGCATCGGCTGCGGGTTCCGCCCCCTCTTGAAGTTCGCTTGGGAAATGGGAGTTCCGCGCGATGGCCACCAGTTGCCGCGCGATTCCCGCCGGCGGCAGCACATAATCCGCCACCCCGGCGGCGATGGCGCTTCCCGGCATGCCGTCGAACCTCGCAGTGCGCATTTCCTGAGCGAAGGTGACACCGCCCGCGGCCTTGATTGCCTGCAGCCCCAGCGTCCCATCCGATGCCGTTCCCGATAGAACGACGCCGAGCGCCTTGCTGCCGCGGTCCGCCGCCAGGGCGCGCAGAAAAGAGTCGATCGGCATGTTGCGGCCACTCGCTGGCCGCGGCGGGGTCTGCAGGACTCCACCGGAAATGCTCAGATTGCATCGCGGCGGAATCACGTACACATGATTGGCCCTGGCTTGCGTCTCGCCTTTCACTTCCGAGACCGGCATTCTGGATGCTTTCGAGAGCAACTCCGTCAAATGGCTCTCGTGCTTCGGATCCAGGTGCTGGATCAGCACGAACGCCATGCCGGTATTGTCCGGCAGATGGCTGAGCAGCTCCGTAAATGCCTCCAATCCGCCGGCGGAGGCTCCTATGCCAACCACCACGGGGAGTGCGCTGCCTGCGTCGCGTTCCGCAGCGGCGGGCCGCTCGGCCACCGCCGCGGGTGCAGGACTTACGACTGCTGTGGAGGGCTTCCCGGACGGGGCCGCTCGCCGCTTTGCGCGGGGCGAGTCAGGCGCACGCGTGGAACGCGTAACTCCGCCTGGCCGGTGACTCCGGGTCTTCTTTGCCAATCGCCACCATTACCTTTCTCGCCGGAACGCCGTCAGCCGGCTCCGGGGCCTGCCAGCAGATCCTTGATGATCTTGCCGATCTCCATGAATTGATCCAGACCGGAGGGTTTGGTGATGAATTGGGAAACTCCCAGGTCCTTGAGCAGAGCCTCGTCCCGCCGCGACCGCGAAGAGCTCCACACGCACACCGGAACGCCGCCCAGGTGTCCGGCGCTACGGATCTCGTGCAAGATGTCTTCGCCGGTATACTTGGACAGATTCAAGTCCACCAGGATCAGGTTGGGAATTGCCGCATCCGCATAGGCTCCCTGCCTGCGGATGAAAGCGAGGGCGTCGCCTCCGTTTAGCAAGTGAACCAATTCAAACCGGAAATTCTGTTTCTTCAGCGCCCGATCGAGCAGGAAGACGTCCGAGCCGTTGTCTTCAATAACTAGAATCCGGGCTGCGGAACTGACCGAAGCGTCTTTCGAGCCTACTTTCATCGCCGGTCCGCCCTTCATCATGGCACACTCGATGGTGGCGCCGTTAGAGGCGGCACCTGCCGGGCCCTTACGATGAACCGCCGGGGCGCGTTTCCGATATAGGAGAAAGGGTAACAGGTTACTAACGTCAGCACCTTCTCCGATGACCGAGCGAGTACCCCTACATAGTTCGGCTCGACGACGATGATCGATTCGACTACGTAGTGAAAATCCCCGCTCGCAGTGGAGAATTGAATCTCGTCCCTGGTCCGCAGATCCTTTAGCGCGCGAAAGAACGTATCGCGGTGGCCCGCCACGCCGACGTCTCCGGGCTGTCCGGGCAGCGGCGTCGCCGGAATGTGGCCTACGGCGAGCTGTAAGGTATTGCGGTCGATGCCTTCCCGCACCATGGCGGACCAATGCAGCCTGGGAACCGACAGCCGTCCAATGAGCGCCGTGAGCGCCGGCCGCTTCGACGATGACACGGACTCGGGCGACGTCCGCCCGGCTGGTACGATCGGCGTGATCTGGTCCTTCGCGGCGGCTAAGGCAGCGGCACCGCGCTCCGGCAGCCGGTCGAATAGCCGGCTTTCATAGCTTTGGTAGAGGACCCGCGCGAGATAGGCATAGCTGTAGACCCCGAGGCAAGCGATCGCCACCGCTAAGAAAATGTATCGCAGCACGGTCCGGGGGGCTGGCGCCGGGATGACGATACGTCGAAGTCTCACAAGCCCCCCTTCCGGCCCGGCGTGCCATCCTGGCTGGTTAACGCGCGTTTGGGTGGAAGAACGTAGCTGGCGCGCGTGTGTACCACCAACCTGCGCCCGCCGGGCGTCGACGCGGTCACCTTGATCCGCCGCAACGAACCCTCTTCGCCGGATCGCACCGGAACATAGCCGAGGGTGTACCGCGTGCGAATGTCGCTGGCGATCTGCTGGCAGATGCCCACAACCTCGGAAAGCTGTTTGGGGAAGAAGTACTCCCCGCCGCCTGCCTGTGCCAGCCGCCGCAGCATCTCCGGGTTCTGCTCCGGATCCGCTTCGTCAAAAATCCCGATCGTGTATATGGTCGCGCGCGATTCCCGCACCACCCGCATGACCTCTTGGGACCGGTGGACGCTGCTATTGTCGCCGCCATCGCTCACCAGCATCAGGGTCTTCTTCTCGCGGTTGCCCTGCTCGAGATGATGCAGGGAAAACAGAATCGCGTCGTAGAGGGCCGTGCGGCCCGCGGGCACGCCCAGCGACAGGGCTGCCCGCAGTTGTTTCACGTCGGCGGTGAACGGGACGCCTTCGGGAAGACCGCTATTGACGCGGTCGCCAAAGTTCACCACGAACACCTCGTCGTTGCGGTTGCTCGCCTGAATGAACGCCAGCGCGGCCCCGACTACCTCCTGGTACTTCGGGCGCATGCTACCGCTGGTGTCGATGACCAGGCCTACCGTGACGGGGACATCGTCGCTCGCAAAATGGGTGATGCTCTGCAGCTTCCCGTCTTCGAATACCCGGAAGTTGTCCTTGCTCAGATTCCCGACGTGGTCGCCGGCGGCGTTTCTGACGCTTACATCCAGGAGCACCAGTTCAGCCGTAGCGCTGAGCTTGAAGGGTTGCCCGGATGCGTCTGCCGCGGGGGCCTGCGCAGGGAGCGTCTGCACCGCTATCGCCAGCCCGAGAATGAGAATGGCTCTGAGCATTTGTGACTCCCCCCACGCCGTGGCCCGTCCGAGGACCACGGCCGATTGCCTACGCCGGCCTCTAGGCCTTGCAGGGACGCCGGCGCTTGCCGCGAGCTCCAAGGGCGGCAAACAGGACCAGGGACACGAGTCCAACCAGGCCGAGCAGCGGCATGGAGCTGGCGGTATGCGGCAGCGCCGCTGCGGGTGTTTCGGCCTCAACGGTCCGCTCTGCCATCGGCGGCGCTATCGCCTCGGCTGGCTTTGCAGGCTCTAGAACCGGCTCGGGGGCCCGCCCAGGCAGGGTTGCTAAATCGGTGGTCTTGCCGCTTTCGTCTACCGCTACGACCGGCACCGTCTTGAGTTCCTCCTCCGAGGTCGTATCGATTGTGATCGCCGGAACGGGAGTCTTCACGAAGGCGGCAATCTGTATGGCCGTGCCTTTGTGATACGCGAACTCCTGCCCGAAGTTATCGCCCGGGTAGAACCACGCCCGAAGCGCTCTGGGCTGCCCCGCGGGAACTTCCCAGAACTGGAATACCGTTTTCCCGGTCGGCTGCAGGCGATAGTTCGGTATCGCCAGGATCGTCGTGATCACGTGCTGCTGATCTTTATCGAAGATCCGGACGATGTGCCGGTCCGACATAGAGTCGACTAGCACCATTACATATTCGCCCGGTTGCAGCGTCACGGTGTGGTCGGGTGTGCAGCAGGACGGCACTTGCAGCGGTTCAGTGACAGTCAGTGTGGTTTTCTTGTCCCAGGTATCCGCCTGGAGGCTTGGTAACAGCGCAACGCCGATACAACCAGCGAAGGCTGCCAAGGTAATGCTCCGAAAATATTTCATATGTCTTCGATCTCCTTTTCGATTTCGCTCTGTCCTTATAGGCAAATTGGGCTCCAAAGCGGAAAGCCCTTGAAATTCAGCATGCAGCGCGGATCTTACGGCACACTTATGCAACTGTTGCCGCCGGTTATGCAGGATCTGCTGCCAGTGCGCAGTCGCAACCAAGGATTCGCCGGAACCCGGGCCGCCCCTACCGCCGTGCGCGGGCGGCACTGCCCGGGCAAGGCACCATCGACAGGATGAAGCTGAGCAGCACAAGAATCCCCAGAGCGGTGGTTACGAACATAGGATCCTTGATTCCGCTGCCACGGCAAAGGCGCCTGGAACCTGCGCTTCGTCCGCCAACAGCATCGCCCGCGGCGTGGCCGGTGAAGGTTGTTCCCAGCACACCCGGTACCGCCGCCCGCACGTCCGGCACTCGTACTGGCCATGTGAGGGCCACATTGGCGCCGTGTGCATCACCCGGCACCAGAGATCCGCGATTCGCGTTTGGCGTGCTTGCATGGCTCTTATTCCTCCCTGTCTCCCGACGTAACTTTATCTAGGGCACGTTTGCCGCCGTTTGAATTTGAGGCCTTATCGGACGCGGTTGCCACAAGCCGCCGCATCCGCTCCTTTCGCGCAGTTAAATGTGCATTTCCCAAGGCAGCTTCTGCACCTGCGCGTGCCGTCTTACCCCGTATCTCCGCAACGGGGCGGTCTCCGGCTCGTGGCCCGGCTCGTGCAGACATAAACCAGACATTCAAAGGAGGAACACGAAATGGCAAGGAATATATCGGTGATGGGAATCTACCCGGATCGCACCACCGTTTCGGATGCCGTCGACGTCCTGCACAAAGCGGGGTATCGGGCGACCGACATCTCGGTCCTGGCGTCCGACAATCAAGGCTCGAAGGACTTCGCGCATGCGAAACGCACCAAGGCTCTGGAGGGCGCCGCGGCGGGAGCGGCGGTGGGCGCGGTAGTTGGCGCTGCATTGGCATGGTTCGCTTCCCTTCAGACCGTTACCATCGCCGTTTTGGGGCCGCTCGTCGCCGCCGGACCGGTGCTGGCCGCGGTGGCCGGAGCCGGTGCCGGTGGCGCGCTGGGTTGGATCGTGGGATTGCTGGCGGGCCTGCGTCTGACCGAATACGTCGCCCGGCGGTACGCGGGCAGAATCAGACGTGGCGGCATTCTCCTGTCCGTTCACTGCGACAGTCCGGAGTGGTGTGCCCGGGCGAAGAAAACTCTAAAAGACACTGGCGCCCGGGATATCTCCTCGGCCTCACAGTCTGCCGCCGACTACGGGACGGCCGATAAACCAACGGAGCGGGCGCCGGCGGCGGTCGCGACGCGTGTCGAGGCGCCTGTCCAACCGGCGACGGAATTCGTCGTTCACGAAATCAACAAGTAGGAAATACGATCCCTAACGGAGACGATTACCATGCAACTCATACGATGTACCACCACCGCCGCCCTGTTTCTCCTTTTCGGGGCGGCTGTCGCTGCGTACGCGCAGCACGACCAACAGAAGGATAAAGAGGGCAAGCCGCCTGAAAAGCAGCAGGGTAAGCAACCGCAAGGTGCAGCGCCCCGTGCACAACAGCAGCGCCCGCAGGGACAGGCGCAACCACCGCAGGCGCGCGGAGGGCAGCAGCAAAAGCAAGCGCCGGAGCAGCAGCGCGGCCAACCCACTCAGCAGCCGCAGCGGCAGGCCCAACAGCCGCAGCGGCAGCAGCCGCAACAGCGGCAGGCCCAGCAGAATCCGCAACCGCAGCAGCGGCAGGCTCAACAGCCTCAGGCACAGCAGCCGCAGCAGCGGCAGGCCCGACAGCCTCAGGCACAGCAACCGCAGCAGCGGCAGGCTCAACAGACACCACAACAGCAACCGCAGCAGCGGCAGGCCCGGCAGCCTCAGGCACAGCAACCGCAGCAGCGGCAGGCCCAACAGACACCACAACAGCAACCGCAGCAGCGGCAGCAGCCGGCGCAACGTCCCCAACAGGCCCGGCAACAACCGCAGCCGCAACGTACGCAGCAGCAGGCCGTCGCCTGGCAACAGCAGCGCGGATGGCTACGGCAGGGCGGCGGCTGGCAGGGGCATAGCACCTGGCAGCAGAATCGCGCTCAACACTGGGCCAGCGATCATCGCTCGTGGGCGCAGCGTGGCGGCTATGGCGGTTACTACATTCCGCAGACGACCTTCATTGTCTCTTTCGGGAGTCAACACTGGTTCCGGATGCGCAGCCCCACCATCTACATGGGGTACCCGCGCTTCACCTACGGCGGCTTTTCGTTCCTGCTGCTGGATCCCTGGCCGGAGTACTGGGCGGAAGACTGGTATGCCACCGACGACGTTTACATCGATTATGACGACGGCTATTACCTGTACAACCGCAGGTATCCGGACGTCAGGCTGGCGATCACGGTCGCCATGTAGTCAACGGCGTCCGACGTGTCAAAGCAACGCATGCCGACGATAGAACCATGCGCGACAGGGGCAAGTGGGGCGGACGCCCTCGTCCGCGCGCGACCCCCCGGGTCGCGCGCTTGTGCTTGTTGGCAACTCTTACGAGACCGGGACACTGCAGCGCCTGCCGGGTCCGGTGCAGATTCTGCACCTTGTGCCGAGAGAATTCCGGTTCCGGCGGGGCTCCGGTTGGCCACCGTCCCCAAGTAGCTCGACTTGCCGCTTTGGACCCGCGCTTGCAATCATGCATCGCGAAGGAGCAAAAAGATGCTTTGGACAATTTGTGTAATTCTGCTGGTCTTGTGGGCGTTGGGAATGGCCACGTCCTACACCGCCTCCGGACTGATTCACATTCTGTTGGTCGTTGCGTTGGTAGTAATGGTAATCCGCCTGGTTCAGGGACGCAGGATCATGAGTTAACGAGTCATATCCGCTCAGGCGTGCACCAGGCGACGGGGCGGAGGATTGCTGCTTTTGAGCGGCAGGAGGTAAAAAGACATGCCCTTAGTGAATGTTGTCATTGCGCTGATCGTGGTCGGCGTCTTGTTGTGGCTGATCAATACCTACATCCCCATGGCCTCCAGCATTAAGACGATTCTCAATGTGGTGGTTGTGGTTGCGGTCGTAGTCTGGGTCCTGCAGGCGGTCGGACTGTGGGGACGGATAACCAGCTATAAGTTTACGTAGTAAGTCGGTGCAGGCTTTCGGGCTCTTTAATGGTGCCAAGGCAGGAGGTCGGTCCATGCGTTTGATGCTCGTCGTCGGCATAGTCCTGGCGATTCCCGTAACGGGACTCGCGCAGCCGTACACTCCGCTGGGGGTGAACGACAAACTCAACTTCCACATCAAGCAGTCCGCTGGTCCGTTGGCGCTGGTAGGGGACGCGGCCTACACGGCAATCCTCCAGGAAGCCGACACCCCGACGGAATGGGGGCAGGGCGGGTCCGGCTACGGCAAGCGCTTCGCCTCTACCGCCGCCTGCTCGGGGATCCATAGCGCTCTCGCATTTGGTTTGGATTCAGCCCTGCACGAGGATCCCCGCTATTTCCGTTCCGGCGGCGGCGGGTTCTGGCACCGCGCGGGACATGCGTTCCGCGGCACCATTCTCACGCGTACCGACCGTGGAACCGAGACGCTGTCCTTGTGGCGCCTGGGCAGCGCGTACGGAGCGGCCTATCTCTCGAACCAGTGGTATCCGGGCCGGCTCAACACGGTGGGCCTCGGATTCAGCGAGGGTTCCCTCCAACTCGGGTTCGATTTCGTCAGCAATCTCGGAGCCGAGTTCTGGCCGGATCTCAAACGAAAGATACTGCATCGAAAGCCATGATTGGCCCCTGATCCTGTCAACGCCAAGTAGAAATGTCCTATTCTCTGCCAAGTAGAAATGTCCTGTTTTGACGGGCCGACTGGAGGGTGCGTGGTAGGGTGGATTCGATTCTTCGGGAAGTCGCGTTCCTGGGGAAGATCCAAAGCCGATGCGACGGGGCTGGCTCCGCAGCAGACGGCACCAAGCCCCCAGTCAAACCGGGCCTGATGTGCCCGTTCTGGGGGTTTTGGTTTTCGGACACCAACTGCAGTGGTGAAGTCTC
>JAIQEX010000227.1 GCA_020073615.1 Terriglobia bacterium | reverse complement strand
CGCATTATCCACCGCCAGAAAGGCATTGTCGTTTTTCCGAAAGCCGATCTGCTTCCGCTTCAGTTCCTGCTCAATGAAAGAGTGGCCGTTGAGCCAATAGGTGGCATGAAACGGAAAGAAGCTCGCCACGCGCACGATGATGGGCCCCAGAACTGCGTCCCGGATGTAGAAGTAGTAATGGGTGAAGCGGCTCCGCTGGTGCGCCAGGATGCGGTGGTTGGGGTCCTGGGTTGGAAACTTGGGCACGCTGCTGCGAAAGGTTCGGCCCTGCTCCATGCTCTTGAAGATGAAGTAGACGCCGTAGGCGTTCCGCTTCTCCATACGGCGCAGAGCGGGCAGGACGTAGTCCTCTTTGCGGGTTCCTTTTTCGGCCCATTCCACCGGGATTTTGTGGTTTCGGGCGTATGCCTCGACCCACCCCCGGTAGTCGTTGGTGCGCTGACTGAGGATTTCTTTGCTTACCACCGGGATGCCCAGGACGTGCCGGAAGAAGTAGACCACCTGCTCGGGCCGGGACAATCCGCTCAGGTACCCATGGATGACGATGCGGTCGAAGCAGTGATAAACCAAGGCCAGGAAATCCGCAAACAACTGGATAAACCGTTCCATGTCCATGCACTATACTTGAGAGTACCAAGTTCCAGCCCGTCAGTCAGGCTTAGGTTCCGCGATTTGTACGGTCAAGTGAGTGCGCTTGCATGCGCTCAAGGGGCTGCACAGCAGTTCTTGAACTTCTTGCCACTCCCGCAAGGGCAATAATCATTGCGGCCGATCCCGGGATCCGCGCGAGGTGCCGGACGCTCCCCGGCTGGGCCGCGCAGGAGAAGATCGATGTCCGAGAGATCTTCGGGTTGGTCCGGTTCTATACCGACGATTACCTTCCAGTGGTGTCTTTCACAAAGCGCGACGATCTGTTCGCCTTTGGGCATCGTCCGCACGCGAACTACCGCAGGCCGTTTGTCGGATCCCACCTTCGCCATTCTGGATTCTCCTTGCGAGCATCGAATTCCAGCCTATCGGCTTGCCCTCGGTTCCGCAATCTGCATGGCCAGCCGTGAGTGCTCGATACTCAGGTCGATCCACTGGTCAGCCAAACGTTTGAACCGCTTGTGGGTCACGGTCTGGCGGCGCACCTCCTTTACAGGGATCCTGGTATTGGCGGGTCAGCGAACCCGGACGCATCGGACCGATCTCCCGTAGCGCCCTCTTGATCCGATCGATCCTCCGCTGGAATCACTGCTGGAATCTGGTGTGCGATTTGCGGTCCGCCTGCGCCCGGACCCGAATCTTCCTGTGGATGGCGCTCTGTCTTATGAGTCCTCCTTTTGTAGTTGCGAGCATAGCATATATATGCTATGCCAAGACAATTGTCAAGCCCGAAAACCGATGCATCGCATCACCCGGCCCTGAATCTGCACGAGCTCACCCGCTCCTGGTGCGCCTTGGTCTTCCGCGCCCACCCCGGCATCCTACGCGTCAACGGCAGGCCCGTCCTCGCCGGCGACGGCATCAAGGTCGCCAAGGCTGGACGCAAGATGCCCGGGGTCAAGAAACTCCATCGACAATCCGAGTCCAACACCAAGCCGGAGTACATCTTCGGCCACTCCTGCCAGGCGGTCGCCGTACTCACCCAGGCCTTGTCCAGCGTTTTCGCCTTGCCTTTGGCCGGTCGCATCCACGAGGGCACGGTCTTTTCCAACCGCGACCACAGAACCCTCCTGGACAAGATGATCCTGCTGATCGACTCACTGGAAATCCAGGAGCCGTTCTACTTCATGGCCGACGCCTGCTCCGCAACCGGCAACATCGTTCGCGGGCTACTGGCCCACGGAAACCACCTGGTCACGCGCGTCAAAAGCAACAGCGTGGCTTTCTTCCCGGCAACACCTCCACCGCCGCACCGGCCGCGGCCCAAGGGCAGGCCTGCAAAGTATGGCAAGAAGATCAAGGTCGCTGCGCTGCGGAAAACAGACCCGCCACCTCCAGGAGGCGCCCAGCCCCGTCTATGGCGAGAAGGGGGTGATCCTGAGGTTCCGGACCGCCGACCTATTGTGGCGCCCGGTCGGCATCCTCGTCCGCTTCGTCGTGGTACTCCATCCTCAGCGCGGCGCCATCCTGCTGAGGTGCACCGACCTTACCCTGTCCCCACTGGACATCATCCGCATCAATCCGAATCTATGGCCTGCGATTCAAAATCGAAGTGTCTTTCAAACAAGCCCTCCGCGTCATCGGCGCGTATGCCTATCACTTTTGGATGGCGGCCGTGACACCACTACGCCGCGTGAGCGGCAACCAGTATCTGCACCGCAAGTCTGAGGAATACCGCAATGCCGTCCGCCGAAAGATCGCGGCCTATCACCGCCACATCCAACTCGGACTCATCGCTCAGGGCCTGCTTCAGATCCTCTCCGCGATCAAGCCCGATCTGGTATGGCAGTCATTCGGCTCCTGGATCCGAACCATTCGGCCAGGACTGGCCCCCTCCGAACAGGTCGTCGCCATTGCCCTCCGCCATACCTTTCCGGAATTTCTCGCAACTGCCGCCAAAACCAATAGACTCACAGCAGGGTATGTTTCACAGCGTCTGGTTTGGCTATTCCAACGACACTCTCGGATCATCCTGGACCACCGTGCAGGCGCCCGCGATTCCCGCCAGTGCATGTGGGCCGAATTGCGGCTGGGATTATCCGTCGGTCGCGGTGGACGGACTCGGCCAAATTATGATCGGTGCTGTCGCAGAGGGCTCCTCAACAACAGGGTATTATGTAACGATGGTGGATCAATACGGTGCCGCCATTCCGGGCTTAACCCTCACTCAGGTCGGCTAAAGTTCCCAAGGTCTTGCGCTGACTTTCGCACGTCGGTAAGTTGTTCCCAGCTGCGCTTGTCTAATACATGCGGAGTATCAACAACGATAACCCATCGGGCACCCGTTGTAAATCCTCAATCCCCAGGCCCGCAAATACCGCTCGGTCGTGGTGATGGAGGAGTGCCCCAAGATCCGCTAGAGGTAGTACAGGTTCGCTCCTTTTGGCAAATAATTAATCGCATTCCCGGCAAGACGCAACGGATACACTGGCCGTTCTCCGATCCGGCGGCGGTGCAGGGCACCTACGAAGTCAGAATGGCGGCGTTCCGCAGCGTCCGGGACCAGATCGCCAACCGGATCAGGGAGTATCTGGAGCATGCCAGCAGCAGTCCCGGCCGCACAGGCCGTTGACGCCCTCGCGGATGATAATGGGCGCCATGACGAGTGCGGCGGCGGGATCAGCCCACCACCAGCCGAGGGTCTTGTTGAGCAGCAGGCCGCCCAACAGGATGGCCGAGAGCCAGGTGCAGAAGTCCGCCTGCCGGGCGTCGGCGCGCAACGCCCCGCTTCCCATGCGGGTGGCGGCGCGGCGCTTGGCCCGCGCCAGCAGCGGCATGACCACCAGCGAGGCCGCGGCCACGGCGATGCCGGGAACGCTCGGCCGCGGAGGCTGGTGCCCGGCAAGCGACGCACCGGATTCGAAAAGGATGTACAACGCCAGCGCCAGGAAGCATCCGCCTACCATGCGCAGGCTGGCGCGCTCCAGCCGTTCCCTGCCGCATGCTTCGCGATCGTGCTCGAGGCGCCACAGCACGGCGGCTCCGGAAGTCACTTCGATGACGCTGTCGAGTCCGAAGCCAACCAGCGAAACCGAACCGGCCATCCATCCCGCGATCAGCGACGCGAGCCCCTCGATCAGGTTGTAGGCGATGGTGAAATACTCCAGGCGCCGCCCGCTCCGCACCGCCTGGCGCCACTCGGCCGTGGAGTGAGCCGTCACGATGGCTTTCCACCGCCGAGGCGCCGAGACGCCGGGAACACAGGGTTTCCTCGGCGCTCTCGGCCACCTTGGTGACGGTACCCGAGGTCGCTGCGCCGAGCCCGCCGAACACTCGGAGAACCTATGAACTTGGGTTTACTCGGCGTCTCGGCGCCTCGGCGGTTATATCTCATCGACGAATCACGGTCGGGCGTAACGCGCCTCAGGAGATGGCCGGCTGGGCCCGCTTCGGCGAGGTCCGCGGCCGGGCGCGCGCGACCAGCCACGTCCCCACACGATACGCCAGCAGCACGGCCACCAGCGTCCCATACAGGAGCGGCAGGCGGATGTCGGATTTCACCAGCCAGTAGTAGTGCACCACGGCGGCCACGGCGGTGCCGTAAATCAGGCGATGCAGCATCTGCCAGCGCCGCCCGCCGAGGCGCCGGATCCAGCCCGCCGTCGAGGTCAGGGCGAGCGGAATCATCAGCACCAATGCCGCGAAGCCGGCGGTGATAAACGGGCGCTTGGGGATGTCCTTCAGAATCTCGCCAAAGTCGAACAGCTTGTCCAGCCAGAGATACGTCAGGAAATGCAGGCAGGCATAGAAAAATGCGAACAGACCGATCATGCGGCGGAAGCGGATGAGCGCGGGCAGGTGGAGCAGTTTTCTCAGCGGCGTGACGGCCAGCGTCACGACGATCAGCCGGATGGCCCAGTCGCCCAAAAAATGCTGGATGAATTCCGTGGGATTGGCGGTCAGGTCCTGATTCCAGAAACGCCAGCCGAGCCACAGAAACGGCCCCAGGCAAAGCAGAAACACCACCACCTTGGTCCAGCGGATCTTCGCCATCGCCATAGGTCAGTAGAGTTTCTTGAGGTCCATGCCGGCGTAGAGGCTGGCCACCTGGTCGCCGTACCCGTTGAATATCTGGGTGGGATGGTTCTGGAAGAACGAGGGCAGGCGCCGCTCCGTCTTCTGGTTCCACCGCACCGGGTTGACGTTGGGGTTGACGTTGGAATAAAACCCATACCATTCGGGCACGCTCATCTTCCAGGTCGTGGGTGGCTCGCTCGCCACCAGCTTGATCTTCACGATGGATTTGATGCTCTTGAAGCCGTATTTCCACGGCACCACCATGCGCACCGGCGCGCCATCCTGCGGCGGCAGCGTCTCGCCGTACATGCCCACGCACAGCAGCGCCAGCGGGTGCATGGCTTCGTCGAGGCGCAGTCCTTCCACGTAAGGGAACTTGATGCCGGCGATCTCGGGCCGCGCCATGGGCATCTGCTTGAGGTCCCAGTAGCTCTCGAAAGCGACATACTTCGCTTTGGAGGTGGGCTCCACCTGCTTGAGCAGCGTGCTCAACGAGTAGCCGGCCCAGGGCACCACGATGGACCATGCTTCCACGCAGCGGTGGCGATAGATCCGCTCTTCGATGGGCGACAGCTTCAGGATCTCGTCCATGGTGAATTTGCGCGGCTTGGCCACTTCGCCTTCCACCGAGACGGTCCACGGGTCGGTCTTGAATTTCTGCGCATACTTGGCGGGCTGGTCTTTCTGTGTGCCGAACTCGTAAAAATTGTTGTAACGCGTGACGTCGTTATAAGAGTTCTGCGCCTCCGTGGTGCTGAGCGGGCTCTTGACCAGCGCGGGCAGCTTGCTGCCGGCCAGGGCTCGCGCGGAGGGCGAAAGCAGCTCGCGGCCGGCCAGGAAGGCCGCCGGTATGCCGGCCAGGAACCGGCGGCGGTTCAGGTAAATGGATTTGGGCGTGACTTCCGAATAACGGATGTCCTCGGGTTTCTTGATCAGCATCTCTGTTTCTCTCTACTATATCCTTTTTTCAGCTGTGCCGGAATGTATTCGTAGCGCTCACTGGACTCTTCCCCGATGGGCCGCAAATCCTGCGCACAAGCCTGGCAATGCTTTTCCGCATCCGTCAAATCATGCACGATGCGCTCGCGTTTGAGATGCTTGGCCAGCGGCTGCCGGCCACCA
>JAIQEX010000085.1 GCA_020073615.1 Terriglobia bacterium | reverse complement strand
ACCCCTTGCTCCAGACGCCGCACGGCGTCCAGCTTGACCTCTTTGGTGAACTGCCTACGAGACAATCCCATGACTCAATTCTCCATTCAATAGATTTTGAGTCTTAACCGTTTGTCTCAAAACAGGGGGCAAGTCCAGAGTGACTCGTGCGTATCAGGCTCACGATACGATATGACACTCTTGGAGGCTCTTGACCGTGCGGACGCAGGCAGGACTTAGGAAGAACCGCGGCGCGAGACACTTCTCAAATGATGGCACGGCGGGCTACGAGATCCTCGAGTGCGCGCGCCCGTAACTGCCGTGCGAAGGAGCCTTCGGCGAGCGTGCTCAACGTGGGGAAGGCGGTCTACTTGGCGCGGAACGTCGCGGCCGGTATCATCGACATCGGCCCCTTCACCTGCATGAACGGCATCGTCAGCGAAGCCATTTACCCGCGCATCAGCCGCCACCCTAGCGGCACCCCATCCGTAGTCTCTACTTCGACGGCACGCAATCGGACCTTGACCGCGACTTGGGAGTGTACATGGAACTGGCGCGCAGCTACCGGCGCAGACTGGGCTGAGGTGGGGGTCCGAACATGCGTGACAGAACCCCGGGCGCGGCGTAGAATCAAAGTGTAAGGTTCCCGAGGACACAAATGAATATCACGCTCAGACCCGACATCCAGGAGCGAATCGCCGAGAAGGTCCAGAAAGGCGAGTACGAAAACGCCGACGCCCTTGTACAGCAGGCCCTCGATTGGTTTCTCGGCGTGGAGGACGAACGCGAACTGGAAGAGACGCGGTCTGCTGTAGAAGAAGCACGCGCGCAGTCCGCACGTGGCGAAGCAGTTGCCGCGGAAGAGGTTTTCCAGGAGCTGCGGGCCAGGTATGGCATTTCGCGTTAGGTTCCTTCCACGGGCCAGGCAGGACCTGGAAACCATCTACCGCAGGGTCATCCAAGAAGCTCCGCTACGAGGAGCGGAGTGGTTCGAGGGGCTGGAGCGCTCAGTTTATTCGTTGCGCTACCATCCGGAACGCTGCCCGATAATCCCCGAACTCTCCACTGCGACGGACGATGTCAGGCGACTCCTGCATGGCAACTACCCCCACATCTATAAGGTCTACTACCACCTCGTCGGTCAGATCGTGGAAATCTTGCACATTCGACATGGCGCCCGTCGGGAACCGCGGCGCGAAACACTTCTCAAATGACGGGGCGGCGGCCATCCACTAACCGGAAAGCGCATCTACATTCCGCCCATGGCCTATGGCAGCGCGCGGGCGTTCGCCTCCGCCTTCCGCGCCATCGGCCTGGAGGCCGAGCCCACGCCGCCCTCCGACCATCGCACCCGGGAGCTGGGCGCGCGCTACACCTCGGGCGACGAATGCTATCCCGCCAAAGTGACGGTGGGCGATTTCATGAAGCTGCTGGAGCGGCCCTCGACCGACCCCGCGCGCGTGGCGCTGTTCATGCCCACTGCCGAAGGCCCGTGCCGTTTCGGCCAGTATGCGCCCTACCTGCGCCATGTGCTGGACGCCAACGGCTACCGCTCGGTGGAGATACTTTCGCCCTCCAGCCGCAACGCCTACCAGGGCCTGGGCAGCCTGGCCGGGCCGTTCGTGCGCACCGGGTGGCGCGCCCTGCTGTGCGCCGACCTGCTCCAGAAAATGCTCCTGCTGTACCGTCCCTATGAGGAGCGGCGCGGCGATACCGAGGCCGCGTACGAAGAGTCGCTGGACGACCTCTGCCGCATGCTGGAGAGTACGCCGGTGACTCCGGGTGTGCAGCTTCAGGCGCTGCACGATTCCATGGTCCGCGGCCGCGACCGCTTTCGACGGCTGGGGACGCGGCGCGGCCGTTCCCATCCGCTGATCGGCATCGTGGGCGAGATCTTCTGCCGCCTCAACACGTTTTCCAACGAGAACCTGGTGCGCTGCCTGGAGGAGTACGGCGCCGAGGCCTGGGTCTCCGACTTGGTGGAGTGGATCTGGTACACCAATTCCGAACACTTCCGCAAACTGAAACTCACCGGGCGCATGTGGACCAGCGAGGCGCTGGGGGCCTGGGTGCGCAAGCGCGTGCAGAAGCGCGACGAGCACGTGCTGGCGGAGCCGTTCCACCAGGAGTTCGCCGGCCGCGAGGAGCCCGACATCTACGAGATCCTGGAGTGCGCGCGCCCCTACCTGCCGCGCGAGGGCGCCTTCGGAGAGATGGTGCTGAACGTGGGGAAAGTGGTGTACCTGGCCAAGAAAGGCGCGGCCGGGATCATCGACATCAGCCCGTTTACCTGCATGAACGGCATCGTGTGCGAAGCCATCTACCCGCGCATCAGCCGCGACCTGGGCGGCATCCCCATCCGCAACTTCTACTTCGACGGACCTGGACCGGGACCTCGGCGTCTACATGGAACTGGCGAGGAGCTACCAGCGCAAGCGGGGGTGAGGGGTTCCCCCAGCCACTCCCTGTACCATTCAGTGACAACGTCTGTTGGCCGTCATATTATAGGGCTTGCGTTCCCTGGTCATGCGCAAGGATGGTGCAGCTATGTCTCGATTCGTTCGATTCCTGGGCGCGGCGCTGTGGGCCATCGGATGGGTCCGGGCTCAGGACGCGCCCACGGCCGCGATGCTGGCGACCGCCCGCGCGCTGGGCGTGGAGTGCTCCCACTGCCACACCGTGGGCGATTGGAGCCGGGACGACAAGCCGGAATTCGCTTTCGCCGGCCGCATGATGAAGATGGTCGAGGGCGTCAACACCGGCACGCTGCGCGGTCTGGGCCGGGTGAGTTGTTGGACCTGTCACCGCGGCAAGGCGAAGCCGGCACGCATGCCGCGCGCCAGTTGGCAGAATCGGCTCGACCAGTGGCCGGCGGCCCTCAAGCTGAGCGACGCTGACGCCAAGAAGCCGGCGCGGGAAGTGTATCGCAATGTGCAGTCGATGGGGGATGCGCCCGCCGGCGGCCTCGCCATGACGATGAGCGTGTTCTCCGGGGCGCTGGGCGTCTCCTGCGACTATTGTCACGTGGCGGGCCGCTGGGATGCGGACGACATTCCGGAGAAACGAACCACGCGCCTGATGCTGCGCCTGTTTGACGAAATCCCGGCGTATTTCGAGAAAGACCGCCAGCCCATCCTGCAATGCTACACCTGCCACCAGGGGTCGGCCAAGCCGCAACCGGCGCCGGTCTAGCGCGAGGGCTGTGCGCAGCAGCCATTACGCCAAAAAAAACGGGGATCTTCCGGCGGTTGGCGCCGGAAGATCCCCGTAGTGGTGCGGACCCGGTTATCGGTTATTGCGTCCGGGAATGGACCTTGTCCGGTGAGAACTCGGCGTTCTTCCCGTGGCAGACGATGCAACTCTCGCCCAGCGTTCCGGTGTTGAGCATGGCGTGTTGGGCGGTGGCCTTGTCGTCGTGGCAGCCCTGGCAGGCGGCGGCGATCGGAGGAGTCGTCGCGGTGAAGCCGCCCGGGCTGGCCACCAGCGCCGTGGCGCCCACGTTATCCACCTGGTAGGAGTCGTTCACGTGGCACGTCGCGCAGACGCGCAGGTCGCCCGGGAATCCCACGTCCTGATAGTTGGTGGTTCCCAGCACATATGGATTCGCCAGCGCGTTGCCGCGATGGATACTGTGGATCTGCGTCGCAAAATTGACGCTTTGCTTCGATGTGCCATCCGCCAGCGTCGGGTTGTGGCAGATGACGCATTCCTGGGTAGCGCCGCGGTTGCCGCCGTGGATAAAGGTCAGGTCCACATGGCAGGCGTTGCACTTGTCGCTGGACACCACCACACGCCTGGCGGCCACCTTGCTGTTGTCGACGGCGAAGTAGAACTGCACCGGTGTGGCGCAATCGGTAGCCGTCGTGGCCGTGGTCGTGCCCGGCAGCAGCGTCACCGAGTTGCGGGCTTCCAGCCCACCGTGTAAGACCCGGCCGCCACGGCGGGGATCTTGTTGGTCATGGTATAGACGTACACACCGCCGCTGCCCGGCGTTTTGCTGGGATCTTCGGAGGCGCGGATTCCGCCGGGTCCCGTCTGATAGTCCGTGTTGGGGCCGCCGAGGACCACCCGGACATAGGTGATCTTGCTGATATCGACCGGCGCTCCGGATTTATCGGTCACCTTGAAGGTGACTGTAGGCGCCTGGCCCGGTGCGGTGTTGGTCACTTTCTGGACCTGCAGGACGATTCCGGGAAGCGACGCCGAGCGGTTGACCACCGTGTGGGCGCCCTTGATGGTGGGGTCCAGTTCCAGTTCGCCCTGCGGTTTGTGGCACGTGTTGCACAGGTTGTCGTCCACCTGCGGAAGGTTGACGTGGTTTTCGCCGGTGGCGAAGTTTACGTTGTCGTGGCAAGCCCCGCAAGCCGCGCGCGACGGAGCGGTGAGGTAGTTGTTCGCCTGGGGCGCGTTCTGGTGGCACACTTCGCAGGTCTTCAACTCGTCGGTGCCGGAAGGAAAGCCGACGTCGGAGAAGTCCGACCACGCGCCACGGTGCCAGATGCGGTAGGGGGTGCCCGCCTTGACGCTGGGCAGATTCTTGCCCATGTGGATCTTGTGGATCAAAACGTTCATGTCCTGGGTGAGCCCCGTGTCGGGGTTAATGGTCTGAGGCGTGTGGCAAAGGATGCACATCTCGACCGTCAGCCGGGAGCCGCCGTGGCCGATCAGCGGGTTGTGGCAGTTATTGCAGGCCTGCGTGGAGGCCACCGACCGGATCACCTTCACGGCCGACCCGTCGGGGACGAAGTTGAAAACATCGTTGGACGTCTCGCTCCATTCGTCGTAGGTGATGAACTCGCTCAGATCCCGCTGCGCGGAGACTCCGATGGAATGCGTAGCGGTGGCATCGAAGCCGCTCGGCGCCTTGGTTTTGAATGTATAGGTGTAATCGCCGATGGCGTTGGTGGTCCACGTGCCGCCGGAGTCGGTGGAGGCCTGGACCTGGGAGGGATTGCTGTTCAATGTCGCCTTGGCAACCGCGGTGGTGTATGCCACGAACTGCTTCTGGCCGGACGGAATGTACGCCGCGATCAGGCGGACCGTGACCGTGCCGGGCGTGGTCACCCCAGCCATATCCAGCGGTAGACCCTTGGGGTCGACCATGGTGATGCGGGCAGTGATGGTGCCATCTTTTGCAACGCCAGCCGACACAACTTTGACCGTGATGCCCGGCCGAATGAAGTTAATGAGATTCTCGTCCGCCGCTTGAGGCCGGACGTGCCCGGCATTACGGGCTTTTGGGGCCAGATCGGAGGCCCTCTGTGCCACCAGCGGTGCTACCAGCACAGCCAGCAGCAGAAGACGAATGGTGAACAACGATTTGCGGGAATGAGCCACTTTCACTTTCTCCTTGAACTACAGACTTTCAGTCCGGCACACAGACGGACACTCGCTGCTGAGCGTTCGGCGAACGCAGCACATATAAAGGATAATCAGGTCCTATTATTAATATACGACGGGAATTGCCACAATGCACGTTGAAATATTGGGCAATGTGGGAAAATTGCGGCGGCCGCTAGCCAAAGGCAGCCTCCATTGCCCGAGTATTGTAGGGATATTCGACAGTGGTTATCTCTCGGTCGTGACGTTCCGCAACTGGTGATCACTACCGCCGATACCGGGGCCATTCCGGAGCCCGGCACCATCACGCTCTTCGGCGCGGGTATGGCGCTTTTGGCGGGTACGGCACGGCGGTTGCGCCGGTCCACACGGTAGCCGCACGGCATAAACAGGGACGTGCAGCCCAGGGGCCGCCGGACCAAGTTGGTCTGGCGGCAGGATAACCCTTTATTTCTCAATAGCGGAAAATCGGCTTCGGACCAAGTTGGTCCGGCGGCCCGTGGAGCCCGAATCGAACGAAGCCGGAGCGGCTACTCCCGCGCCGCGCCGTCCCCTGCCATCCTGCTACCAGTCCACCGGTCAAGGGGACATTTCTACTTGGCACAGAGGGGAGATTCTCGCGCGGCGGCACGGTAGCCCGCTTCCCAGGCTTCCTTGACTTTGGCAACGGCGGTAATCTATTCTGACGATTCGCTTTGGCCACGCGTGCTGGCCGTTCTGAGTATGCGGGAAAACAAGCGCCACGGATCGGAAACCCTGGAACGGTACCTGGATTCGACCCTGGAGAGCGCGGACAGCGCCGAAGAACTGGCCCTCAGCGCGGCCGAGCGGGCGGGGTTCGGCGATGAAGACCTGATGAAGATCGGCATGGCCGTGCGCGAGTCGATGGTGAACGCGGTGGTGCACGGCAACCGCTACAGCGAGCATAAGAAGGTGCGCTTCTCGGTGGCCCACAATACGGAGCGTTTCACGGTGCGGATCGCCGACGAAGGCGAGGGGTTCGATTTTGAGAACCTGCCCGACCCGCTGGCGCCGGAAAACCTGCTGCGCACTTCGGGGCGCGGCATTTTTCTCATCCGGTCATTCATGGATGAGTTCCAGATCCGGCATTCGGAAACCGGGGGAACCGAGGTAACTTTGATCAAGTACATGGTGTCTAAGTAGATTCCGGAGGCTTTTCAGCCAGGAGGCATATTCAGTGAGCGTAAAGTTGAATACTCGGCAAGTGGGTGACGTGAGCGTGGTGGATGTCGCGGGGCGGATCACCCTGGGAGAGGGTTCGAGCGCCCTGCGCGATACTCTGCGCGGCATGGTGGGCAAAGGCCAGAAGAAGATCCTGCTCAACCTGGGAGAGGTTTCTTATATCGACAGCTCGGGCATCGGCGAGCTGGTGTCGGGCTTTACCACCGTGACCAACAGCGGCGGGGAGTTGAAGCTGCTCAACCTGAATAAGCGGGTGAAGGACCTGCTGCAAATCACCAAGCTGTACACCGTCTTCGATGTGCACGAGGATGAAGCGGGCGCCATCCGGAGCTTCACGTAGCCGACATCGATAAACCGCCGAGACGCCGAGTCGCCGAGCAATCCAAAGGAATCCTGTATGCCGCCGAGTGATTCCCATACCATTCTCGGCGTCTCGGCGGTGATTGGGAATTTCTATCCCCCGCCCACAAACTGTACGATTTCGATCCGCGCTCCCGCCGGCAGCGTGGTCTGGTCCCACGCAGGCTGCTTCACGATGCGGCGGTCCATCTCGACGGCCACGCGCGCCGGGTCGAGTTGTAACTGGCGCAGCAGGCCGAGGATGGTCTGGCCTTCCGGCACCTTGCGCGGCTCACCGTTCACCACAATCTCGATGCCCATTCGGTTGACACCCTTGTTTTGAAACAATTATAGTCGAACTTGGATCTCTTCTTCCCCGAAGCGCATGCCTGAGTCGTACACCGAGTTGTATTTCCCTGTCCTGGTACAGGCCATCTGCGCCATGGCGCTGGCGGCGGGACTGCTCACCGTGTCGTTCCTATTGGGAAATCGCGTGCGCAACCGGGTCAAGGACATGCCCTACGAATCCGGCATCGTGCCCACGGGCGACGCGCGCCAGCGTTTCAGCGTGAAGTTCTACCTGGTGGGGATGCTGTTCATCCTGTTCGATATCGAAGCCATTTTCCTGTATCCCTGGGTGGTGGTGTATCGCGAGCTGAAAATGTTCGCCTTCGTCGAGATGCTGATCTTCGTGGTCCTGATCCTCTCGGGGTACTTCTACATCTGGAAGAAGGGGGCGCTGGACTGGTCCGGGGCGGACGCCGCCAGCCGCAAGCGGTAACACGCGATGCTACCCGAAAGTTTGCGCCAGCGCGCCGTGGCTCAGGCGGTGGAGGCCTTTGACGCGGAAGCCATCGCCGGCGGCGCGTACGACCGCGGCGAGCTGGCGCTCGAAATCGCCCCGCCCAAAATAGCCAGCGTCTGCGGATTCCTCAAGTACGATCAGAAGTTTGTCCGCTTGAGCACGGTAACGGCGGTGGACCGCTATCCCGCCGAGCCGCGCTTCGAAGTGGTTTATGAGCTGCACTCCATCGAGCGTCATGAGCGGGTGCGGCTGCGATGCCGCCTGCGGGGCGAAGACCCGGTGATCGAATCGGTGACCTCGGTGTGGCGCGGCGCCAACTGGTACGAGCGCGAAGTGTTCGACCTGTTCGGCATACGGTTCATGAACCATCCCGACCTGCGCCGCATCATGCTGCCAGACGATTGGGAAGGCCACCCGCTGCGCAAGGACTATCCAATTACCGGATCGAGGGTTTAGGAAATGAGCGATCCGAGCACTCCCGAACAGGCCGCAGCCTGGGTCGACGAGCCGGTGGAAACCGCCGAGCCGCCGTCCGGGCCGCGCCGCATGGTCCTCAACATGGGGCCGCAGCATCCGTCCACGCACGGGGTGCTGCGCCTGATGCTCGATCTCGACGGCGAAACCATCGTCAGGTGCCAGCCGGACATCGGCTACCTGCACACCGGCATCGAGAAGGAATTCGAGGTCAAGACTTACCAGCAGGCGGTCACCCTGACCGACCGCGTGGATTACCTCGCGCCGCTTTCCATGAACCTCGGCTACTGCCTGGCCGTCGAAAAGCTGCTGGGCCTGGAAATCCCGCCGCAGGCACAGTGGATGCGCGTGATGCTCACCGAATTGACGCGCCTCAACAGCCACCTGGTGTGGCTGGGAACGCACGCGCTCGATATCGGCGCCATGAGCGTGTTCCTCTACTGCTTCCGCGAGCGCGAGGACATTTTGCGCATCTTCGAAATGTTCTCCGGGCAGCGCATGATGACCAGCTACTTCCGCATCGGCGGACTGGCGCTGGAGCCCCCGCGCGGCTGGGAGCAGCGGGTGAAGAAATTCATCGATGGCTTTCCGGCGAGCGTGGACGAGTACGAAAACCTGCTCACCAGGAATCCCATCTGGATCGGACGCACGCGCGGCATCGGCGTCATCTCGCTCGAAGACATGCTCGACCTGGGGGTCACCGGCCCCATGCTGCGCGCCGCGGGACTGAAGACCGACGCGCGCAAGGATGAGCCTTACTCGAGCTACGAGAAGTTCGATTTCGAGGTGCCCACGCGCACCGAAAACGACGTCTTCGCGCGCTACCAGGTGCGCCTCGATGAGATGCGGCAATCCACGCGCATCGTGCGCCAGGCCATGGATGGCATGCCTCCCGGCCCATGGAAGGCCGACGACCAGCACGTGGTGCTGCCCGACCGGGAGAAAATGAAGACGCAGATGGAGGCGCTCATCTACCATTTCAAGATCGTGACCGAGGGCTTCCGCGTGCCGGCGGGGGAAGTGTACCAGGTGATCGAATCGCCGCGCGGCGAGCTGGGCTTCTACGTGGTCGGCGACGGAACCACCAAGCCGTACCGCGTACACATGCGGACGCCCAGCTTTGGCAATCTGCAGGCCACGGCTAGAATGGTGGAAGGCACGCTCATCGCCGACGTGATCGCGGCCATCGGCAGCATGGATTTTGTTCTGGGGGATACGGACCGCTGACGCCACCATGACTTTTTCTCCACAACTGGAAGCCCGGTTCGAGAAGCTGCTGCAGAGCTATCCGCCGGGGCGCCAGCGCTCGGCCATGATTCCCATGCTGCTCTACGGGCAGGACGAAGTGGGCTGCGTCTCCGACGAGTTGATCGACGAGGTGGCCCGGCGTGTGGGAGTCACCCCATTGCAAGTCAACGAGGTGCTTTCCTATTACTCCATGCTGCACCGCAAGCCGCTGGGGAAGTACCACGTGCAGATCTGCACCAACATCAGTTGCCTGCTCCACGATGGCGACAAACTGTGGGAGCATGCCTGCAAGAAGCTGGGGATCGGACACAAGCAGGTGACCGAAGACGGGCGATTCTCGCTCGAAGAAGTGGAGTGCATCGGGGCGTGCTCGTGGGCGCCGGCCGTGCAGGTGAATTACGACTTTCACCACTTCGTGAAGCCCGAAGAGTTGGACCGGCTGCTGGACGGCCTGCGGGAGAAGCCCTAACCGATGCTGTACAACGAACCCAGCCCGCTCGAAACCAGGGTGCTCACGCGGCGCTTCGGCATGGCGAACTCGGCCGCGATCGACACCTACCTGGCCACCGACGGCTACCAGGCGTTCGTCAAAGCCGCGGGGATGAAGCCGGAGCAGGTCATCGAAGAAGTCAAGGTTTCCAACCTGCGCGGGCGCGGCGGGGCCGGCTTTCCGGCGGGTATGAAGTGGAGCTTCGTGCCGCGCACTTCTTCCAAACCCAAGTACATCGTGGTCAACGCCGACGAGAGCGAGCCGGGCACCTGCAAGGACCGCGTGCTGATGGAGAACGACCCGCACCAGTTGATCGAGGGCGCGCTGATTGCCGGCTTCGCGGTGGACGCGCACGCGGGCTACATCTACATACGGGGCGAGTACCGCTACCTGATCGAGATCATGGACCGGGCCATCGCCGAGGCGTATGCCAAGGGCTGGCTGGGAAAGAACATCCAGGGCACGGGGTTCGATTTCGATCTGTACACGCACACCGGCGCGGGCGCTTACGAGTGCGGCGAGGAATCGGCGCTGCTGGAATCGCTCGAAGGCAAGCGCGGCATCCCGCGCATCCGGCCGCCCTTTCCGGCGGTGGTGGGCGCCTTCCAGTGCCCCACGGTGCTGAACAATGTGGAGACGTACTGCGCGGTGCCGGCGATCCTGCGCGACGGCGGGGCGGCGTACGCGGCACTGGGCGTGCCCAAGGCCGGCGGCACCAAGATGACCTGCCTCACCGGGCATGTCAACAAGCCCGGGGTCTATGAGCTGCGCCTGGGCTTCCCCGTGAAGCAGATGATCGAAGAGGTGGGCGGCGGCATCCGCAACGGGAAGAAGCTCAAGGCGCTGATCCCCGGCGGATCGTCCTGTCCCGTGCTCACCGCCGAGGAGTGCGAAGGCGCGACCATGGATTACGATTCCATGGCGCTGCGCAAGACCATGCTCGGCTCGGGCGGCGTCATCATCATGGACGAAGATACCTGCATGGTAAAGGCGGCGCTGCGCATCATGCGCTTTTACGCCCACGAAAGCTGCGGCTGGTGCATTCCGTGCCGCGAGGGCACCACCTGGCTGCGCAAAATTCTCCAGCGGTTCCACGACGGCGGCGGCGTGCGCGAAGATATCGGCCTGATCGGCGATATCGCGAAGAACATGCTGGGCCGTACGTTTTGCCCGCTGGGAGACGCCGCCGCCATGCCCACGATTTCCATTGTCGAGAAGTTCCGCCAGGAGTTCGAAGACCATCTCCACGGCAAGCCCTGCCCGTATGAACACGCGCCGGAGGCCGTGGGAGTCTGATGCCCGACCTCGTCAAACTCACCATCGACGGCCGCGAAGCGCAGGCGCCGCCCGGCACCCTGGTGATCGACGCCGCCAAAACGCTGGGCATCGAGATCCCCGCGTTCTGCTACTACGAGGGACTCACGCTGCAGGCCGCCTGCCGCATGTGCCTGGTGGAAGTGGAGAAGATGCCCAAGCTGATGACCGCGTGCACCCTGCCCGTGGCCGAGGGCATGGTGGTGCGCACCGAGACCGCACAGGTGGCCGCCGCGCGCAAGTACATGCTGGAGTTCCTGCTCACCAACCACCCGCTCGATTGCCCGGTGTGCGACAAGGGCGGCGAGTGCGAATTGCAGGACATGACCTTCCGCTACGGCGTGGGCGAGAGCCGCTACTCCGAAGAAAAGGTGCACACCCCGGAAAAACAATTTTCACCGGTGGTGTTTTTCGATGCGCCGCGCTGCATTCTCTGCTTCCGCTGCGTGCGCATCTGCAACGAAGGGATGGGCGTCAACGCGCTGGGCGTCATCAACCGCGGCGTGCTCTCCGAGATCGCTCCCAACCAGGGCGACCACCTGGAGTGCGACGAGTGCGGCGCCTGCATCGATATCTGCCCCGTGGGCGCGCTCACCAGCGGCGCCTACCGCTACCACACGCGCCCCTGGGAAATGAAGCACGTGGGCACCATCTGCACGCACTGCGCCGATGGCTGCAAGACCACGCTGGGCACGCGCAACGGCCAGATCGTCCGCGGCAACAACCGCGACCGCTCGGGCATCAACGGCGAGTTCCTGTGCATCAAGGGGCGCTACGCGTTCGATTTCTACGACCACCCCGAACGCTTGCAGGCGCCGCTGGCGCGCGTCGGCGGGAAGCTGGAGGAAGTCTCCTGGGCGCAGGCGCTGGAGACGGTCGCGCAGAAGTTCGACCAGACTCTCGCCGATGGCGGCGCCTTCGGCGTCATAGGCTCCAACCACACCACCAACGAAGAGAATTACTACCTGCAGAAGTTCGCGCGCGAAGTGCTGCGCACCAACGATATCGACCATCACCGCACCGGCGACGTGGTGGCGCTGGTCGAGGCGCTCGGCGGACAGAGCGGCAAGCTGGCCACCGTGGCCGACGTGTACGAGCGCAAAGCCATGCTGGTGGTGGGCGCCGATCTCGCGCTGGAGCATCCCCTGCTCTCCTACCAGATGCGCGCCAATTACCGCCATCACCAGGCGCACATCTACGCCGTGACGCCGGGCGCGGTGCGCGAGGAAAAATACGCCGTGGCGGCCGTGCGCGTCGGTTCGCCCGCGGCAGGCGACCCTTCCCGCTTCGTGCATCCGCGCAGCGCCGATGCTGCGCCGGCGGACTACTTCGCCGCGCTCGAAACCCTGCGCGCCCGCCTGCAAGCCGAGCCCGACCTGGTCATCCTCTTCGACGATGCGATGCGCGGCGAGGACATCGGCAAGCTGGTCGCGTTCGGCGAGTCGCTCGGCGTCCCGGTGAAGTACATCTGCCTGGTGGATTACTCCAACTCGCGCGGGGCGGTGGATATGGGCGTCACGCCCGAACTGCTGCCCGGTTACCGGCCGTCTGGGCAGCCAGGTATGCATGTCGATGAGATGCTCGCGGCGGAGCTGGGCGTGCTGTGGGTGGTGGGGGCCAACCCATACAAAGGGGCCGGGGGCCGGGCGGGGCACCCGCAGCCTCTGCGGGTCGGGGCCGGGGACAGGAAGTGCGGCTTCTTAGTGGTGCAGGATATGTTCCTCACCGAAACCGCTCGGCTGGCCGACGTGGTGCTGCCCGCCGCCTGCGCTTACGAAAAGAACGGCACCGTCACCAACGTCACCGGCGAGGTGCAGCGCCTCAAGCGCGGCATCGACACCATGGGCGCCAAGCCGGATCTCGAGATCATGGGGTTCATCGCGCGCGAAATGGGCGCCGCCGCGGCCCTAGGCCCCTGGACGCCGGAAGCCGTGTGGCAGGAGATTCTCCGCAACGTCCCCGGTTACGAAATCGCGGCGCCGGCCGTCACCGCCGGCGGGGCGGCGCAAACCCTGCCGCACATGAGCCAGGACGGCATCCCTTCGTCCGCCCGCCTGGTGCATTCCGACCATAACGGGCTGTTCGCGTCCGGCACCCTCGGGCGCTATTCTAAAATACTGAACTCGGTCTGGGAAAGCCGCTTGAGCCGCTAAAATGGACTCGTTCATCGTCATCAGCCTCATCAAGACGGTCGTGGTCTTTGCGGTCCTCCTGACCACCCTCGCTTACTTGCAGTGGGTGGAGCGCAAAGTGATCGCGCACATACAGGTGCGGCCCGGGCCGTATCGCGTAGGCCCGCACGGCCTCTTGCAGCCGGTCGCCGACATCCTCAAGCTGATTACCAAGGAAGACCTGGTGCCGCCCTACGTGAACCGGCCGCTATACCTGCTGGCGCCGTTCCTGGCCATGACCATGGCCCTGCTTTCCATTTCCGTGATTCCCTTCGGCCCGCAGATCCAGGTGGCGGGGTACCGCACCTACATGCAGCTCACCGATCTGAATATCGGGGTGCTGTTCGTGCTGGCCGTTTCGTCCATGGGCGTCTACGGCATCGCGCTCGCCGGCTGGTCGTCCAACAACAAGTACGCGCTGCTCGGCGGGCTGCGCAGCTCCGCCCAGATGATCAGCTACGAGCTGCCGCTTTCGCTCGCCATCGCCGCGCCCCTGCTGGTTTCCAATACGCTCAGCCTGCGCGAGCTGGTGGAGCGCCAGGCGGGCGGCATCTGGCACTGGAACGTGCTCCACGGACCGTTCCCGCAGATTGTCAGCTTCGTGGTTTTTGTGATCGCCGGCTTCGCCGAAACCAATCGCGTGCCCTTCGATCTGCCGGAGGCCGAAAACGAGCTGGTGGCCGGCTTCCACACCGAATACAGCAGCATGAAATTCGCCTCGTTCTTCATGGCCGAGTACGCCAACATGATCACCGTAAGCTGCATGGCCACGCTGCTGTTCCTGGGCGGCTGGGTGGCGCCGTGGCCCGCCGCCTACGGGTCGAGCCTGGTGCCGCCGGTGATTTTCGCGGGCGCGGCGCTGATGGCCCTGTACCACGGCATCCACCCCGCGCGCCGCCGCGACCGGTATTCGCTGCCGGTCTTCGGCGTCGTCTTTTTGATCGTGGCCGCCGTCTTCCTGTTGCCCATGGTGCAGAGCTGGCTGCTGCCGCTGTTCTGGTTTTGCTCTAAAACGGGCGCGCTTCTGTTTATGTTTATGTGGATTCGCGGCACGCTGCCGCGCTTCCGTTACGACCAGCTCATGGGTTTCGCCTGGAAGTTCCTGTTCCCGGTGGCGGTGGTGAATCTGCTGGTGACCGCCTTTCTGGTCGCCTGGTTTTCCTGAAATGGACGTCATTCTTTTTCTCGTCTTCGCCATTATCGCGGTGGTTTGCGCCATCAACGTGGTGGTGCAGACGCATCCCATCTCGAGCGCCATCTCGCTCATCGGCGTCATGGGCTCGCTCGCCGTCCTCTACCTGCTGCTGGGCGCGGAGTTCATCGCCGCCGCGCAGGTGATCGTCTACGCCGGCGCCATCATGGTGCTGTTCGTGTTCGTGATCATGCTGCTCAACGCCGGCGCGGAGACCCGCAAAGGCCGCTCGTTCATGGTGCAGTTGCTGGGCGTGCCGCTGTTGATCGGCTTGCTCGGCCTGCTGGCTTATTTTGTGCAGCGCCTCTACCTGCCCGGCGTCACGGTGCACTTCGGGGGATTCCGCGGAGGCACCCCGCTCGATATCGGCCGCGCGCTGTTCACCACCTACCTGCTGCCATTTGAAGTGACCTCGATCCTCATTCTGATTGCGATTCTGGGCGCGATCGTTCTGGCGCGAAAGGAAATGGACTGAGATGACGGAAGTTCCGATTTCCTGGTTTCTGACGCTGAGCGCGGTGCTGTTCGTGCTGGGCGTGGCCGGCTTCCTGTTCCGGCGCAACATCATCACCGTGTTCATGTCCATCGAGCTGATGCTCAACGCCGTGAACCTGACCTTCATCACGTTTTCCTATCAGCTCAAGCGGGTCAACGGCCACCTGTTCGCATTTTTCGTGATGGTGGTGGCCGCGGCCGAGGCAGCGGTGGGCCTCGCCATCATCCTGACGATCTTCAAGAACCGCGGGACGTTGAATATCGACGATGTCGATTCGATGAAGAACTGAAAAAACATATGCTCACCGCCGAGGCGCCAAGACGCCGAGAAGAACCAAGAATATGTGACCAGGCGAGTCCAGAGATTTGTGTTCCTCGGCGCCTCGGCGTCTCGGCGGTGAATTAAGACTCATGCAACTCTGGCTCATCCCCATTCTGCCGCTGGCGGGCTTCCTCATCAACGGACTGTTCGGGCGCCGGTTTTCCAAAGGCCTGATCAATGCCGTAGCCATCGGCAGCGTAGTGCTGTCGTTCGCCTGGGTGCTGAAGACCATCTTCGGCCTGGGCGAGTTGAGCGCGCCCTACACCGAGCACTACTTCACCTGGATCCAGAGCGGCATCGTCAATATCGGCTGCGATTTCGCGGTCGACCGCCTCACCGTGGTCATGCTGCTGGTGGTCACCGGCATCGGCTCGCTGATCCACATCTACTCCATCGGCTACATGGCGCACGAGGGCGGCTACTACCGCTTCTTCGCCTTCCTCAACCTGTTCATGTTTTTCATGCTGGTGCTGGTGCTGGCCGCGAACTACCTGGTGCTGTTCGTGGGCTGGGAAGGCGTGGGCCTGTGCAGCTACCTGCTGATCGGCTTTTACTTCGATAAGAAGTTCGCCACCGACGCCGGCAACAAGGCGTTCATCGTGAACCGCATCGGCGATTTCGGCTTCTCGCTCGCCATCTTTTACATGGTGAAAAATCTCGGGTCGCTCGATTTCGCCACCGTGTTCCAGCGCGCGCCGGGTGCTTCGGAGGCCGTCCTCACCACCATCGGGCTGCTGCTGCTTTTGGGCGCGTGCGGCAAGTCGGCGCAGCTTCCGCTCTATGTCTGGCTGCCCGACGCCATGGCCGGCCCCACGCCCGTTTCCGCGCTGATCCACGCCGCCACCATGGTCACCGCGGGCGTCTACATGACCGCGCGGAGCTGGCCCATCTACACCCACGCGCCGGCGGCCATGGACACCATCGCCATCGTGGGCATCGCCACCGCCTTCTTCGCCGCCACCATCGGCCTGGCGCAGAACGATATCAAGAAGGTGTTCGCCTACTCCACCGTTTCGCAGCTCGGCTACATGTTCGTGGGCGTGGGCTGCGGCGCGTTTTCCGCGGGCATCTGGCACCTGGTGACGCACGCGTTTTTCAAGGCGCTGCTCTTCCTCGGCTCGGGCAGCGTGATCCACGCGCTTGCGGGCGAGCAGGACCTGCGCCACATGGGCGGGCTCCGCAAGAAGACTCCCTGGACCTTCCTCACCATGATGTGCGCGGCGGTGGCCATTGCCGGCATCCCGCCGTTCTCCGGCTTCTACAGCAAGGACGCCATCCTGCTGGCCGCCCACCAGCACGCCCCCTGGATGTACTGGCTGGGCGTCGTGACCGCGGGCATGACGGCGTTCTACGTTTTCCGCGCCATGTTCCTGGCGTTTTTCGGCGATTACCGCGGCCACGAGCACGCGCACGAATCGCCGCCGGTGATGATCGCGCCGCTGGCGATCCTGGCGCTGCTCTCGCTGGTGGGCGGGTTCCTCTTCAACGTGCCGCACTTCCTGGCCGCGCTCTTCCCCGCGCTGGCGGAGTCCGAAGATGTCTCGCTGATGGCGATCTCCGTGGCGGCGGGGCTGGCCGGTGTCGCGCTCGCATGGCTGATGTACGTGGCCCGGCCGGGCATGGCCGATTCGCTTGCCGCCGGCCTCCGGGGCCTCTACACGTGGGTCTACAACAAGTACTACGTGGATGAGCTCTACGACGCGGCGGTCGTCAAGCCCGTGGTCAATGGCTCGCGCGTGGTGCTGTGGAAGGGCGTCGACGCCGGCCTGATCGATGGCTCGGTCAACGGCGTGGGCGCGCGCGCCCGCAACCTCGGCAGCGTGCTGCGGCTCATGCAATCGGGCAGCATCCGCAGCTACGCCACCTGGGTGCTGTTCGGTTCGGTGGTGCTCATCGTGGCCATGGTCGCCGTCGAGATCAGCCTCGTGGGAGGCGCCCGATGAACCTGCCCGCGCTCGTCCTTCTGATGCCGCTGGTGGGCTTCCTCGCCGCGCTCGCCATCCCCCGCCGCTTGCCGCAGAACAGCCGGGCGTGGGCGCTCGCCGTCTCCCTGCTCACCTTCGTCCAGTCGGTGATCCTCGCCGTGCGCTTCGACCGCGGCCTGGCCGGCGAGCAACTCACACTCGACTTGCCGTGGATCGCCTCGCCCGACATCCACTTCGCCATCTCGGTCAACGGCGTGAGCCTCTGGCTGGTGCTGCTTTCGACCTTCCTCACGCCCCTCTGCGTGCTCATTTCCTGGCGCTCCATCCAGAGCCGCGTCAAGGAATTTTACGCGTTTCTGTTGCTGCTCGAGTGCGGGCTCATCGGCGTGTTCCTGGCGCAGGACCTCTTCCTGTTTTACGTGTTCTGGGAAGTCTCGCTCGTCCCCATGTATTTCCTCATTGGCATCTGGGGCCACGAGCGCCGCATTTATGCCGCGGTGAAATTCTTCCTCTACACAATGGCCGGCTCGGTGCTGATGCTGGTGGCCATTATCTACCTCTACAACCGCACGCAGACCTTCAGCTATAACGCCATTCTCGATATGCTGGCGAGCGGCAAGCTGGCCTTCGCCCCCGGCGAGGGGATGCTGCTCTTCCTGGCGTTTTTCGTGGCGTTTGCCATCAAGGTGCCGCTCTTCCCGCTGCACACCTGGCTGCCCGATGCCCACGTGGAGGCCCCCTCGGCGGGCTCCATCATGCTGGCGTCCGTCATGCTGAAGATGGGCACCTACGGAATTCTGCATTTCTGTCTGCCGCTGTTTCCCAGCGCCGCGCGCACCTGCGCCCCGTGGATCGCGGTGCTGGCCATCATCGGCATCGTCTACGGCGCGCTGGTCGCCATGGTGCAGCCCAACATGAAGAAGCTGGTGGCGTACTCCTCGGTGAGCCACCTCGGCTTCGTCGTGCTGGGGATCTTTTCGTTCCAGCAGATGGGCCTCGATGGCGCGGTCTACCAGATGCTCAACCACGGCGTCTCCACCGGCGCCCTGTTCCTGCTCGTGGGCCTGTTATACGAGCGGCGGCACTCGCTCGAAATCGCCGATTACGGCGGCGTGGCGACCGCGGCGCCCTGGCTTTCGACGGCGTTTCTGGTCACCACGCTGGCCAGCATCGGGCTGCCCATGCTCAACAACTTCGTGGGCGAGTTCCTGGTGCTGCAGGGCAGCGCCATCGCCAATTACACCTGGACCATCTACGCCTCCATCGGCGTGATCCTCTCGGCCTGCTACATGCTCTGGCTGTACCAGCGCGTGTTCTACGGCGAGGCCGGCCAGCAGGTGCGTTCGCACGTGGGGGACATGGGACCGCGCGAGTGGGCGGCGGTCGTCCCGCTCATCGTGATGATGGTGTGGATGGGCGTGTACTCGCAATCGTTCCTGCCCTCCATCGGCAAGACCACCGCCCGCGTGTTGGACCAGACGCAGATCAACGTGGGGTTCCGCGTGGAGGCGCGCCCCAACCGCGCGCCAACCACTCCGGAGGTCGCCCGTGCCCGCTAGCTTCACCAGCGCCGCGGACCTCATCCGCCTCCTGCCCGAAATCATTCTCACCGTCATGGGCACGTTCCTGATGGTGCTCGACCCCATCCTCCACAAGCGCTCCTCCCGCGCTTTCGGCCACCTGAGCATCCTCGCCCTCGCCGGCGGCATCGGCGGTTCCGTATACGCCTACGCGCATGCCGGCCCGGCATTCGGCGGCATGTTGATGGTGGATGGCTTCGCCACTTTCTTCCGCGTGCTGGTGATGGTGGTCGGCATTCTCACCGTCCTGCCCTCGTATCGTTTCCTCAACCGCCAGGACGCCGAGACCAGCGAGTACCACGCGCTGCTGCTCTTTTCCATCGCCGGCCAGTGCCTGATGGCGGCGGCCAACGAGCTGATCATCGTCTTCATCGGCTTGGAAATCTCCTCCATCGCCAGCTATGTGCTGGCCGGATATCTCCGCGACGACAAGCGCGCCAACGAGGCTTCGCTGAAGTATTTCCTGCTCGGCTCCTTCGCCACGGCGTTTTTCCTGTACGGCGTGGCGCTGATCTACGGCTCCACGGGCAGCGTCAACCTGATCGCCGTGCGGGCCGCAATTTCCGGGCAGAATGCGCCGGAACCGGTGTTCCTCGGCCTGGCGGCGGCGTTGATGTTCGTGGGCCTCGGCTTCAAAGTCTCCGCGGCGCCCTTCCAGATCTGGGCGCCCGATGTCTATCAGGGCGCGCCCACGCCCGTCGCCGCGTTTCTCTCCGCCGGTCCCAAGGCCGCGGCCTTCGCTGTATTCCTGCGCATCTTCATGACCGCCTTCGAGCCCATCGGCGGCGGCTGGGAGCCGCTGGTCTGGATCTCGGCGCTGCTCTCCATGACCATCGGCAACTTCGCCGCCCTGCTGCAATCCAACGTCAAGCGCATGCTCGCCTACAGCTCCATCGCCCACGCCGGCTACGTTCTGGTGGCGCTCACGGCGCGCTCCGAGACCGGCACCGCGGCGGCCATGTTCTACCTGGCCGCGTACGCCTTGATGAACATTGGGGCGTTCGCCGTGGTGAGCCATCTTTCCGGCCGCGGCGAGCGCTATCAGAATATCGACGACCTCGCCGGCCTCGGACAGAAGCAGCCGCTCACCGCCGCCATGCTCGCCATCTTCCTGCTCTCCCTGATCGGCGTGCCGCTCACCGGCGGCTTCTTCGGCAAGTTCTACATCTTCAAAGCCGCCCTCGATTCGCATTTGTACTGGCTGGCTGTCCTGGGCCTGCTCAACAGCGCCGTGGCCGCTTATTACTACCTGCGCATCCTGGTGATGATGTACATGCACGAGCCCGGCGAAGCCGTTGAAGCCGTGGAGCCGCTATCCCTGGGATTGCGCGCGGCCCTGATCCTGCCGGCCATGGGTACGTTGTTCCTGGGCATCTTCCCCGCCTGGGTGCTCGACTTCGCCGGTAAGTCCGCCGCGCTAGTGAAATAGCGGAGCCCAGCCCCACCGTGCGAGCTATCGTCATAATTGGATGATTGCCCGAGCCGCCATTGACGATATGGTGAATCGTATCGCCGCCAGATTCTCACCGGCAAGAATCATTCTGTTCGGTTCCCATGCTCGTGGCGATGCGCGGCGGGGCAGCGATGTCGATCTTCTGGTCTTGTTCGACGACGTCGACAACCCCAGGCAACGCGCCGCCGAAATCTACGTAGCTTTGATCGGCTGCGGCGTTCCGCAGGACATCGTGGTCTCAACGGCGGCACGGTTTGAGCGCTACAAGAATGTCGTCAATACGGTGTACTGGCCGGCGGCGCGCGAGGGGCAAATTCTATATGAACGTCCCGCCTCCGGGTGCTGAGGCTGGCCGAGAGAGTCACATCCTTTCCTCCGAAGCGCGGAGTGGTACGATGACCACGAGAAAGTGTTCACTTGTGGGGCAGCTTGTCAAGCTGCGCGCCGGTTGTCAACCGGCGCCAGGCGGACATAACTGCCCACAGTGGATGTGCGGGCGGGATCGCTACTTCGCCGTTTTTGCCGTCAACTCGCGCGCCTTGGCGTTGTCGGCATCGGCGCCGGCCTTGTCGCCCGCCGCCGCGCGCGCCGCACCGCGGTTCAGATACGCGTTGGTATAGGCCGGATTCAGCCGGATCGCCTGGTCGAAGTCGGCGATGGCGCCGCTATACTGCTTCAGCCGGAAACGCGCGTAGCCGCGGGCGTTGTAGACCAGCGGGAGCGATGGATCCAGCTTCAGCGCTTCGCTGAACTGCGCGATGGCTTCCGCAAAGCGGTTCTCCGAGAGCAGGATCCGCCCGGCGGAACTGTAGTCGGCGGCGCGCTTGACAGGCGCGGCGGCAGGCGCCGGCGCGGGCGGTGGAGGCGCATCCGGCATTACGGCCGGCGCCGCGGGCTTCGCCTCCGGCTTCACTTCGGGCTTCGCTTCCGGCTTCGGCGCGGACTCCGCGGTATCCGGCAGCCGCACCGTTCCGGTTTCGGGCACCGCCTCCTTGGCCCGCTGGTTCTGCACGATCTCGTTCACCTTCCCCTGGGCTTGCGCCACCAACTGCTGCACCTCGGCGTTGGCCGGCTCCAGGTTCTGCGCCTGCTTCAGGTCCGCCAGCGCTTCGTCGTAGCGCGCCAGCATCAGGAATGCACTGCCGCGCGCCATCCACGCCCGCACCGATATGGGATCCTGCACGATGGCCACGGTATTATCCTCCAGGCCCTTGTCGTGCTCGCCGAGCACATGGTACGCACTCGCGCGCGCCACGTGGGCTTCGGCGTTCTGGGGATCGAGCTTCACGGCCTGGTCGCGGTCGCGCAGCGATTCGTCGTACTTCTTCATGCGCGCGTAGACCGCGCCGCGCGCCAGGTACAAGCGCGGGTCCTGATCGTCGAGCCGGATGCTCTCGCTGTAGTCCGCCGCCGCGCCCTCGTCGTCGCCCAAGCGCTCGCGGACGGCGCCCCGCACGCGCCACGCGCGCAAGTCCTCGGGGCGCAGATTGAGCGCCGCGTTCAGGTCCTCCAGCGCGTGCGGATAATCGCCCAGCGCGATGTAGGCCAGGGCGCGCTCGGCGAAGGCTTCCGGGTAATCCGGCTTGCGCTCCAGGCCGCGGGCGAAATCGTCAATCGCCTCCCGGTATTTTCCCTGCGCGGCATAGGCCATCCCGCGGCCCTGGTAGGGGCCGGCGCTATCGGGCCGCAGTTTCATCGCCTGCGAGAAGTCGTCTACCGCCGCGGCGTAACGGCGCGTGGCCAGGTATGCGTTGCCGCGGCCCGAGTAAACTTCGCTGCCCTCGAATTTCAAATTGATGGCCGCGTCGAAATCCTGCATGGCGCGCTCGGGCTGGTTGGTGGCGGCGAAAAAATCTCCCCGCGCCGCGTAGAAATGGCCGTCGCCGGGCGCGGCTTTAATCGCTTCCTCCAGGTCGGCCGCGGCCTTCTCCCGGTCGCCCGCGGCGAAGTAGTCCCTGCCGCGCGCGCACCATGCCGCCGCGTTTCCGCCGTCGGCCTGAATGGCTTCCGCATACGCCGCGATGGCTTCGTCGCGGTGCCCAGCCTTGTCCGCGCTCACCCCGCGCTGGTAGGCGCTTTGCGATTTCTTCTTGTCGGCCTTGGTGTCCGCGGCATGCGCCGGGAGCAGCAGGCCCGCCATCGCGATGGATAATACGATGCCCGCGAAACGGTCGATTTTATGACCCATTGCCTTCTAAAATTAGTGTACACTCGGATGGAAGTTGAGTTTCGCTGGTGTACGGGAAGCTGGTGAAAGTCCAGCACAGCCCCGCTACTGTAAGCGCGGAGGATCGTTCCACCAAGCCACTGTTCCGAAGGGAGCGGGAAGGCCGAGCGGTCCGGCGATGCGCAAGTCAGGAGACCGGCCGGCGTCCGACAATTCGTTCGGCTCTCGAGGGAGGAGCCTGAAATGCCACGTTCCGTTTCCATTCCGCTCGTCTGCGGCCTGTTTCTTTCCTGCAGCCTTTCCGCCGCCATCCGCGGCACCGTGGTCGATCCGTCTGGAGCGCCGGTCGCTGCCGCGCTGGTCTCCGTCATGAATCGCACGGGCGTGGAGGCGCAAACCCTCACCCGCCCCGATGGCTCGTTCCAATTGCCCGTTCTGCCGGACCAGGATGCCTCGCTGGTGGTCACCGCACCCGGCTTCCGCACGCAAACCTTGCCGCTCGCCTCCGTGGTCGAGGTGAAACTCGCCATCGCGCCGCAGGTGGATTCGGTGCGCGTCGTGGGCTCGGCCATCGACGCGGCCGCCAGCCAGCAGGGCGGCAGCGTGACCGTCATTCCCGCCCCGGAAATCCGCGAGCGCAACCTGCCCCTCGCCATCGACCTCATGCGCTACGTGCCCGGCCTCGCCTTCAGCCAGACCGGCGCCACCGGCGGCCTGGCCGGCCTCTTCATCCGCGGCGGCTATCCCTACTTCAACCTGGTGGAGATCGATGGCGTGCCCGTCAGCGCGTTCGGCGGCGGCTTCGATTTCGCCCACATTCCCGCCCAGGAACTGGAGCGCGTCGAGATCGTTCGCGGCCCGCAATCGGCGGTCTACGGGCCCTACGCCAATAGCGGCGTCATCAACTTCATTACCCGCCAGCCGGAGCCGGGCCTGCAACTCGATGTCCTGGCCGAAGGCGGCACGTATCGCGAGCGCCGCTTCGGCATTTCAGCCGGCGGTATGCTCGCCGGATTCGGCGTTTCCGCCACCGCATCTCGCATGGATACCGAGGGCCCCGTCGCCAACAGCGATTACCGCAACGAGGGGCTGCTGCTCAACGTCGCGCGCCACTTCGCCCGCCAGTCGCTCGCCCTGCACGCCAATTTCAACGCCAACGTGAACGGCGTACCCGGACCGTGGGGCTCCGATCCCGCGCACACCTTCACCGGCATCGACACCGTCAGCCGCAACCGCAACAACTTCTCGGATTACCTGGCCCACGATGAAATCGATCTGTCCGAGCGCGTCCGCCAGGAAATCACCGGCAGCTTCTTTCAAAACAACAACGGCTTCACCAGCCCGTTCGGTTTCTCGTTCAATAAGGACCAGCGCGCGCAGGGCGAAGCGCGCTCCATCGTGAGCGTGGCGCGGCACTACGTGGTGGCGGTGGGCGCCAGCGAAGCGCTCGAGGAGGCCAGGAACACGTTCGTCACCAACGCCGATTTCCAGACCTTCCCCATCCGCCGCAACGACACCGCCGTCTACTTCGAGAACCGCGTTCAGTTGGGCGCGCGCCTGTTCCTGAACGCGGGCGTGCGCGGCGAGTGGATCCGCACCGGGGCCATCCCGGGCGACGGGTTTTCACGCCCGCTCTTCCCCACGCAGACCATCGCCCGCGCCAACCCCAAGCTGGCCGCCGCGTACGTGCTGGGCCAGGCGCGCTTCCACTCCTCTTTCGGCACCGGTATCCGGCCGCCCGCCGGATTCGATCTCGCCTTCACCGATAACCCGGCGCTCAAGCCCGAGCGCACCCGCAGCTTCGACGCCGGCCTGGAGCAGACACTATTTCACGGTCGGCTCGCGCTCGATGGCACCTACTTCCATAACCGCTTTTATGACCTGATCGTGATCCTGGGCGGGTCGCTCACCAGGTTGAGTCATTTCCAATCGGACAACCTGGCGAACTCGCGGGGGCAGGGCGCCGAGTTTGCGGCGCGCCTGCGCCCCGCGCGCTGGATCTTCGTGTCGGGCTCGTACACTTTGCTGAAATCCGAGATCCTGTCGCTCCGCGGCTCCGACGCCGCGCCCGCGCCATTCCAGACCGGCCAGGAGCTGGTCCGCCGTCCCGCCAACTCCGGCGCGCTGGCGGCCTCCTTCACACGCGGCAGGGTCGCGGCCGATCTGACGGCCTATTTCCGCGGCTCGGTGCTCGACGTGGAGCCCTCGTTGGGCGCCACCAACGGCCTGTTCCGCAATCCCGGTTATGCGAACATAGGGATCAACCTCAACTATGCGCTGGCGGGGGGCCTCACCGCGTACGGCAGCCTGCGCAACGCGCTCGACCGGCACTACGAAGAGGTGCTGGGCTTCCCCTCGCCGCGCCTGAACTTCGTGGCGGGCTTGAAATGGGCACTTTCGAAAAAGCAATGACCAAAGAACCATTCGACGAGCCGCGCATCGCCATCAACCGCGTGTACACGCGCCAGGGCGACAAGGGCGAAACCGCGCTCGCGGGCGGCCAGCGCGTCCCCAAGGATGGGCCGCGCATCGCCGCCTACGGCACGGTAGATGAGCTGAACGCGTTCCTGGGCGCGGCCCGCGCCACCGTCGTCGAGCTCGCCCGCGCGGAGCCGCGCCTCGCGCCGCTCGCCGCCATCCTGCTGCGCGTCCAGCACGAGCTGTTCAACCTGGGGTCGATTCTGGCCACGCTCCCGGCCGACGTGCATCCCAAGCAGGCGCGCATCACCGAAGCCGAAGTCGCGCAACTCGAGGCCGAGATGGACGCCATGAATCGCGATCTGCCTCCGCTGCGCTCCTTCGTGCTGCCGGGCGGCAGCCGGCTCAATGCCGAGTTGCATATCTGCCGCACGGTCTGCCGCCGCGCCGAACGCGCCTGCGTGACGCTGGCGCGCGCCGAGGAGATTCCCGCCGATGCGGTACGCTATCTGAACCGGCTCGGCGACGCGGCTTTCGTCTGGAGCCGCTGGGCGAGCCATGTCACCGGAATTCCCGAGACTTTGTGGGAGCCGAACCAGTCCACTTCCGGACGGTCTGATGGATAATATGGAAAAGGAGAAATCAATGGAAAGCAACTCAGCGAGGCCCATGGCCACCGGTTTGACAATCTTGGGGGGGTTGGCGCGCCTGGTGCAGAACTTGAATTTCGCGCCGGTCGGCGCCCTGAGTCTTTTCGCGGGCGCACGCCTGCGGGGATGGCGCGCGTATCTGCTGCCGATTGCCTTGATGGCGGTCACCGACCCGATCGTGTCGCGTCTCTACGGATACTCCGCCTGGGCCGGCTATTCCTTCGCGACGCCGTTCATCTATGCCAGCTTCCTGATCAACGTGTGGATCGGCTCGCGTCTGCGGCGCACGGAAAATCCCGGGTGGATCGCCGCGGCCGCCCTCGCCGGCAGCGTGCAGTTCTTCGTGCTCTCCAATTTCGGGACGTGGCTGGCGCCGCACAGCAGCTACGGCCACTCGCTGGGCGGGCTGGTGAACTGCTATATCGCCGCCGTTCCGTTCTTCCGCAACACGGTTCTTTCGGACCTTCTCTATGCGGGCGTGTTCTTCGGCCTGCACGCGGTCCTGAGCCGGGTGGCGGTGCGCTCGGAGCGCGTGGCGCAGGCGGCGTAACCGGCGTTGGCCAAGACCCTGCTCGCCTGGAGTTCGGGCAAGGATAGCGCGTGGACGCTCCACCTGCTCCGGCAGCAGGGCGGCGACGCCGGCGCTCTCCTCACCACCATCAACGAAGCGGCGGACCGCGTGGCCATGCATGGCGTGCGGCGGGCGCTGCTCGAAGCGCAGGCTGCGGCCGTCGGCATTCCCCTGTGGGCCGTTCCTCTCCCCTGGCCTTGCACCAACCAGGATTACGAAGCGCGCATGGCCGACGCCTGCCGCCGCGCCGTGGCCGAGGGCTTCGACGCGATCGCCTTCGGCGACCTGTTCCTGCGCGACGTACGCGCGTATCGCGAGCGCCAGTTGGCCGGCTCGGGCCTGACGCCGCTGTTTCCGCTCTGGGAAATGCCCACCGCTCTACTGGCGCGCGAGATGATCGCCTCCGGCCTGCGCGCGCGCCTCTCGTGCGTGGATTCCAAGACGCTCGATGCCCGCTTCGCCGGCCGCGAATTCGACGCTGCCTTGCTCGCCGAGTTGCCCGGCGCCGTCGACCCGTGCGGCGAAAACGGCGAGTTCCACACCTTTGTCTATGACGGCCCCATGTTCCGCGCGCCCATCGCCATCGAGCCCGGCGAGACGCGCGACGCCGATGGCTTCATCTACGCGGACCTGCTGCCATGCCCCGTATCGTCTCGTTAATCGCCAGCGCCACGGAAATCGTCCACGCCCTGGGCCAACTGGAAAGCCTGGTAGGCCGCTCGCATGAGTGCGATTTCCCGCCGTCGGTCGCATCGCTGCCCGTCTGTACGCGGCCGCGCATCGCGGTGGATGGCAGCAGCCGGGAAATCGACCGCCTGGTGAAGGAATCGGCCCGCGCCACGCTCTCGGTCTACGACGTGTTCGACGACGTACTCGCGCGCCTCCGTCCCACGCACATCCTCACGCAGGTGCAGTGCGACGTCTGCGCCGTGAGCCTGCGCGACGTGGAATTGGCCCTCGCGCGCGGCATCGCGAGCCACCCCGAGATCGTCGCCCTGCAGCCCGATTCGCTGGCCGGTATCTGGCAGGATATCCGCCGCGTCGCGGGCGCGCTCGGAATCGCCGCGCACGGCGAAGAGGTGGTGGCGGCGCTCCAGGCGCGCATGCGCCCGCTGCCGCCGCCGGGCGCTCCGCTGCGCGTCGCCTGCATCGAATGGCTGGAGCCGCTGATGGCCGCCGGCAACTGGACCCCGGAGCTGATCGCGCTCGCTGGCGCCATCGACCTGTTCGGCGAGCCCGGCAGGCATTCGCCGTGGATGACCTGGGAGCAGCTTCAGGCGGCCGATCCCGACGTGATCGTCATTGCCCCCTGCGGCTTCGACCTGGCGCGTACGGCGGCGGAGATGTATTGGCTCACGGACCGCCCCGGCTGGCACGATCTGCGAGCCGTCCGCACAGGCCGGGTGTATCTCGCCGACGGCAACCAGTACTTCAACCGCCCCGGCCCCCGCGTGGTGGAAACCTTCCAGGCGCTCATCGAAATGCTATACCCCGGCCAGGCGCCCACGCGGCTTGGCGGCCTGGCGTGGCGCAATTTCAATTCCTTCGGATCTGCTAATTCGTAATTTCTACACGCGAAACGGGTGGGCTCGATGTGACCTAAACCATAAAGTTGCCGTTCGGCAAGGTTATGGTTTACAGTCTGACTGATCGGCAGGGCTGAGAACGAAGGCGGTCGTCCACCTGGCCGAACTGTGTTCTGCGTGTTCTGCGTATAGGCGTTGACGACAGACGATGGATTTCGCTCCCAGACGTTGGCCGGGATGAATTCGGTATAAAATGGGTCTCAGCCTCCCCAGGGAACTCAGACACGCATGAATCTGTCAAAGAGACTGACTGGGGATTTCAGCGCCACAGTTCGCAACCGCGGCAGGAATTATTACTGGCAGGGGCGCGTAAGCATCCGGCACGCATCCAACTCTCAGGTGGACGCCCACGTCCGTGGATCGCGGAACTATGAGGTCAGCCTGGATTGGGAAGATGGCGTGCTGGCCGCATCGTGCGACTGCGCCCATTTCGAATCCGAACCATGCAAGCATCTTTGGGCCGCGATTCTTGCCGCGGAAGCGCGGGGTTATCTCTCGGCCGTCTCCTCGGCGGACGTGATTTTGGACTGTGTCGGCATCGAGGATGAAGACGGGAGAAATGCCCCCTTCCCAAACTCAAAACGCCCGCCTGTGGCAGTGCTGAAACCAGCACCGCCGCCCGCCTGGAAGAACCACATCATCGGCATTGCCAGTCGCGGCTTGCAGGCTGCCCGGCTTGCCGATGAGTGGCCGGGCAAACGAGAGATCCTATACGTTGTAGATGTTCCCGGCAGCGGATCGGCGGGCAGCGTTGTCCTCAAGCTCGCCATGCGCGACCGCAAGGCGGACGGCGGGTGCACGCGAGTCACTCCTCTCGATCTGAAGCGCAACCGGATTGCGCAGCTACCGCTGCCGGAGGATCGCGAAATCATTTCGGCACTGGCAGGCGGCGTGCAGTATTGCGGCTGGGGCTACACGCGTGACAACGACGATGTTCCCGAGTCCTGTCTGGTTGCGCATCCGTTGGCGGGGGCGATCATGCCAATGGCGGCCCGCACCGGCCGCTGCTACTCGCGAAACGGCCACGATCCGGATGAGTTGATCGCACTTGCCTGGGACGAAAGTGGTCCCTGGGAATTCGGGATCGAGATGCGCCGCGGCCGAAAAGGATGGGCGCTGGCCGGCGTTTTCCGCCGCGGAGAGGAGCGCATGGATCTGGCATCCGCGGCCCTGGTCACGCAGGGCGGACTGGTGTTCACGCCCGGCCGCGTAGCTCCGCTCGCGGAAGATGCGTCCTTCCAATGGATCTCACACCTCCGCAGTGCCGGCGATATCGAGGCTGCGGAAAAAGATACGGATGAATTTCTGGCAGCACTACTCTGCTCGCCGGGCCTGCCCACGCTGGAGGTGCCCGAGGAGCTGCATTATGAGGAGGCAACGATCCAGCCGCGGCCCAGCCTGCGAATCCGCGCCGCGGATGCGTCCGAGCATGTCGCGCGAAAGCTGCGGGCGGAATTGTCCTTCGATTACGAAGGACAGGTGGTATCCGCCGACGAACCCACCAGGGGGTTCTACGATGCAGCGGCTCGCCGCGTCGTGCGCCGCGATTCCGCAGTGGAAAAAGCCGCCACCGGACTGCTCGGCGAACTGGGTCTGAAGTTCCGCGCCGGGGCGTACGGAGATCCTTCGCCGCATTGGGAACTGGCACCCACCAAGCTGCCGCGCATCGTCCGGGTATTGGTAGAGGCGGGCTGGCACATTGACGCCGACGGTAAGATCTTCCGGCGCCCAGGCTTATTTCACATCCAAGTATCCACCGGCGTGGACTGGTTCGAGCTGCACGGCGGCGTGGAGTATGGCGAGACGGCGGCGAAACTCCCCGCGTTGCTGGAGGCCTTGCGCCGCGGCGAGAACATGGTTCGGCTCGACGACGGCACCTACGGCATGGTGCCCGAGGAGTGGCTGCGGCGGATCGGGGGGCTGGCAGGAGCGGGTGCGCCGGAAGACGGGCACATCCGCTTCCGCCGGAGCCAGGCTGGGCTGCTGGATGCACTGTTGGCCACGCAACCCGAGGCCCGCTGCGACGAAGCCTTCGCGCGGATCCGCGAGGAATTACGCCTGTTCCAGGGCGTCGAGGCCGCCGTGCAGCCCGCCGGTTTCGTGGGCTGCTTGCGCGATTACCAGCGCGAGGGGTTGGGCTGGATGGGGTTCCTGCGCCGCTTCTCCTTCGGGGGGTGCCTGGCCGACGACATGGGCGTGGGCAAGACTGCCCAGGTGCTGGCATTGTTCGAGACGCGGCGGGAGTTGCGGGCCACAGGGGAGAATATAGGCCCGTCGCTGGTGGTCGTTCCGCGGTCGCTCGTTTTCAACTGGAAGCAGGAGGCAGAGCGGTTCACACCGCAACTGCGCGTGCTCGATTACACTGGCCCGGAGCGGAACGGCGACGATTTTGCCGCTTACGACGCAATCCTCGCTACATACGGTACGTTGCGCCGGGATGCCATCCGCCTGAAAGATGTCGAGTTCGATTACGTCGTGCTCGATGAAGCCCAGGCCGTCAAGAACGCGGATACGGAATCGGCCAAAGCCGTCAGACTGTTGCGCGGGGTTCATCGCCTGGCGCTCAGCGGCACACCGATCGAAAACCACTTGGGCGAGCTTTGGTCTTTGTTCGAGTTTCTCAACCCGGGTATGCTGGGCGCCGCCAGTGTGTTCAAGTTGGCCGGCGGAGCGGCGCGCAATCCCGACGAAGAGACCCGCGGGCTTCTGGCCCGCGCGTTGCAGCCATTCATTCTACGTCGCACCAAAGATCAAGTGGCGCGCGAACTCCCGTCCAAGACCGAGCAGACCGTTTATTGCGAGATGGGACCTGCCCAGCGTAAACTCTACAACGAACTCCGCCAGCACTACCGGAACCGGCTGCTGAAGCGGATCGAGGCTGAAGGCTTGGCAAAATCCAAAATCCAGGTGCTGGAGGCGCTGCTGCGCCTGCGTCAGGCCGCCTGTCATCCCGGTCTGATCGACCCAAAGCGCAACGGAGAAAGCAGCGCCAAGCTGGACGTGCTCCTGGAACAACTGCGCGAGGTCATCGAGGGGGGGCACAAAGCGCTGGTGTTCTCGCAGTTCACGAGCCTGCTCAGGATCGTGCGAAACCATCTGGATGCCGACGGTGTCGCTTACGAGTATCTGGACGGCGCTACGCGCGA
>JAIQEX010000084.1 GCA_020073615.1 Terriglobia bacterium | reverse complement strand
ACATAGAAATGGAAGTTAAGCCGCCCGACGGCCCTCCCAATAATCCTCGAAGCGGCCATTGAGGTGGCAACATCGCAGGGCGATGATCGAGTTGGCGCCGCGGACAGTCCAGAACATGCCGGATTGTTTCAGGCGGGATCCGATGACGGTCTTGCAGCCAGCTTCGATCACACCGGAGCCGACGAAGAGGTGCTGCTTGCGGAATGGGGGATAGCGCATGCGCTCGGCGTTGCGCGCAAAGTAATCCGCCTCGGTGCGGATCTTTTCCAGAACGTCGGCGTTGGTCGATTCAATAGAGCGGAGGGCGAGAACCAGCTTTTCGATTTTGCCCTTATCGAGCAAGCGCTTCTGGTGGACCTTCATCCAGGCGTTCTGCCCGGCTGGGTCGTTGGGATACAGTCTGCGGGCCAACTCCCACAGGTGCTGGCGAGCGTGATACAGATCGACGATTTGCACGGAGCCGGGAAAGTGCTGGTCGGCCAGGTTCCAAATCCATTCGGCGCCGTCGCCCATGACAACCTTCTTTTGCGCGCGACTCCAGCCCCGGTTCCAAGCTTCCAGATAGATGCGCCGGCCAAACTCTTCGGCCGTTTCGATGGCTCCGGTATAGGTAGTGGAATCCGGATCGCGAATGGCATAACCTTCTTCGTCCCACCCGGTCTGTGTGAACACGCATCCCAGCTTGACTTCGCGCGTGTGAGCCGGCTGGCCGTCAGTCTTGCCTTTGCGTCCCTCTATCTCTTTCTTCACTACCGGCACTCCCGTCCCATCCATTTGCACATACAGAATCGGAATCGGCTCACCCACAATGATCGGCAGGTTCAGTTGAACGGCTTTGCGGATTTCGCGCTGCTCGCGGGCGGCGATGTCGGCTCCGATGGCCTCCGCCGTGCGCTCCACCGATTTGGCGGTCACGTCCAATCCGGCCAGAACCTTCATCTGCTCCCGGCCGCGATCAAAAGGTCCTTGCTGGCCCACGATCGCATCCAGGCGGCGTACTCCGGGTGAGCAGTCGCGGTTTTCGATGTCCAGTTGGCGATCCACAGGGAACTGGCCGCGGTGACAGAGCGGGCACAGATACCAGGGGCGCGTCAGTTCCACTTCACCCAGAGCGGTGAGAATGTGCCGCGAGCGCAGTTCGCGGTAGTGCGCCTGACTGCCGCATGCACAGGGGATGGTGCGCTGATCGGCGGCAGGCTCGGGGAACCGCAACAATTGACTGAGGGCCGTTGCGCCGGCCTGATGCAGGGCGGCACGGAAGGCCATCTCCACCGCCTCCAGATCCAAGTCGCCGGTCTGCTTGCGCTCGGCGAAGATACGGCTCAGCAGCGTGCTCACTTCGCGCGCGATCTCGGCGTGGATCGCCGCGGCCGTTTTTTTTCCTCGGGCGCCATCGTGTCCTCGACCGGCCGCAACGCGCAGATCTTTTCGCTGACTTCGACGACCTCTCCGCTCAGCTTCTGAAATCGATGAAACTCGGCCACCTCCTGCTGCGCCTTGCGCAACGCCCTCGGGGAATCAAAGGTTTCCGTGGTGGTCTTGCCTGCTACCCGCCGCGTCAGGCGAAAATTGGGACCATGGCCGGGGTCGCCGCGTTTGGCGCAGTGGCAGGTGGGTTTACCGCATTTGCCGGAAGTGGTGGTGATAGACCCCCGACGGAGATCACCAACGGCGGCAAACTGGCGGAGCAGATCGCTTTTTTGGGCTTCCAACTGAGGCAAAGAATCGTTCATGGTTTAGGCCTCCTTTCTTAACGTATAGGCCCGCTTCGTGGGGCGGATCACACACATTTGTCCCGCCGCCTCTGGTTTGCATCAATCATCAGCGAGAGTGATGTTTGATGCGCTATGCTGGTGAAGGTGAGGACCACTTTCGAGCTCGACGACGACCTGGTTCAAGTTGCAAAGCAGCTCGCCCAACAAAGCGGAATGACCATGGGACAGGTGATATCCCGGCTGGTTCGCAGAGCGATCGAACCCAGGGCCGCTCCCCGAATGCGAAACGGGGTCTTGCTGTTCCGATCAAAGCCGGGCGCGAAAAAGCCCGGTATGGCCCTGGTCAACCGGCTGCGTGACGAGGAATGAGCATAGCTCTGCTGGATGTGAACGTCCTAGTCGCGTTGCACGATCCGGGCCACCTCAACCACGAACAGTCGCACCGCTGGTTCGGGCGGCACCGGAAGCGGGGGTGGGCTACCTGCCCGATTACGATTAACGGATGCGTGCGCATTCTGAGCAGCCCGGGCTATCCTGGGGTGACTGCCACGCCGGCCGAGGTGGCGTCGCGGCTGCGTGTGCTGTGCGCCGCGGCCGATCACCATTTTTGGAGCGATTCGGTTTCCCTGTTGGATGAAGCGCTATTTCGGGCGCAGGCATTTGCCGGTCATCGCCAGGTTACGGACATCTATTTGCTTGGCCTGGCGGTTCGCAACGGCGGCAGACTGGCTACCTTCGACCGGTCGATTCCCCTGAAGGCGATCCACGGTGCCGACGCACAGCACCTTGATCTGATTGGCGCCGCCTGAACACGCAATTTCCGAAATTCGGCCCCGTATTCTGCGGCGCCGTGGTGGGGTAGGCCTCCTGGCCTGCCTCGCGCCGAAGGCGCGCTTTGCGCGCCGGACACGGTGGAAGGCCTTCGGGCAGTAGGGGGCAGGCCGGGAGGCCTACCCCACGGAAGCCCGCTCACAGTTCCTTCATTAATTGCTGCGCCGCGATGAGCAGCGGGTCCCAAGCGGGCGAGAAAGGCGGCGAGTAGGCCAAATCGAGCTGCTCGAAATCCTCCACGCGCAGGCGGGAATGGAGCGCGGCGGCGATCACGTCGATGCGGCCGGCGGCGCCCTCTTCGCCAATGACCGATCCACCCACGAGGCGGCGCGTGGCGCCGTCGGCCACCAGTTCAACGGTCGTGTTGCCGCCTCCGAACCAGGCCGGCCGCGTCTTGGCCTGAATGCGCGCCGCGACCGGGCGAAACCCTTCGGCGCGCGCCTGCGCCACCGATAGGCCCGTGGTCGCGAAGCCCATTCCGAAGATGCCCACAATCGAGGTCCCCACGATGCCGGGAAAGCGCTCGCGGCCTCCGGCGGCGTTGGCCCCCGCCACCCGCCCCGTCTTGTTGGCAGTGGTGCCGAGGGGGATGTACGCGGGCCGGCCGGTGACCAGGTGGGTGACTTCGGCGCAGTCGCCGGCGGCGTAGATGCCGCGCAGGCTTGTCTCCATGCGGTCATCAGTGCGTATGGCGCCGGTGGGTCCTACGGCGATACCGGCTTCCGCAGCCAGTTCCACATTGGGCTTGAATCCGGCGGAGACCACCACCACATCGCAGGCCACATCGGCCACCCGGCCGCCCTCGATGGCCTTCACCTCGACGCCGCAGCGCAGCTCCACCCCATGCTCTTCGAGTTGTATCCGTACCGCTTCGGTGAACCTCGCGTCTTCGCGCCGCAGCACGTTGGCGGAACGCTCCAGCACGGTGACGCGCAGGCCGCTGCGGCGCAGAGCGTCGGCGGCCTCCACGCCGATGTAGCCGCCGCCGATCACCACCGCGCGCCGCGGCCGCTTCTCTTCCAGGAAGCGGCGCAGGCGCACGGCGTCATCCACCGTGTGCAGCGTGAAGACGTGCGGCTGGCCGGCGCCCGCGATGCCCGAGGTGTCGCAGCGCGCGCCTGTGGCCAGCACCAGGCGGTCGTAATGCACGCGCGCGCCGGAAGCGAGCGTCACGTCGCGGCGCGGGTGAGAGATGGACACCACCTGCGCCCCCGTGCGCACGTCGATGCGGCGCTCCTTGCGGAAATACTCGGGGCTGTAGACCATCAACTGGCCGGCTTCGCGGATACGCCCCTCGACGAAATAGGGCAGGCTGCAGGCGCCATAAGAAATCACCGTGCCTTTTTCCAGGACGACGATCTCCAGCGCCGCGTCGCGACGGCGGGCGCGCGCCGCCGCGCTGAGGCCTGCGGCCACGCCTCCGATGACCACCAGCGCCATCGGCGGCTACTCCTCCTGCTTCAACTGCTGAACAAAATTCAGAATATCGAAGGTCTTGATCTTGCGGTCGGGGTAGTAGCTGTTGACCGCGTCCTGCTCGTCGGCGAAGATCTCGAAGACCGTGGCCAGCTTGGTCATGACCAGCAGCTCGATGTGGCGGCGGTTCAGATTGAGCAGCTTCACGCTGCCGCCGCTCTTGCGCAGGGTGGTGGCGCACATAACCAGCGTTCCCAGCCCGGTGCTGTCGATGTAGTCGACGCCGCCCAGGTTGAGAACCACGCTGTGCACGCCGGCGCCGTTCAGCGCCGCGACCTTCTCGCGCACCGCGGCGGCGTCGCGTCCGGCGGTGATGCGCCCCTTCAGATCGAGAATCGCGATGCCTTCCCGTTCTCTCTGCTGAATATCGAGCGCCATCGCGGGAACGAAAATCAGACCGGCATTTTCATGCCGATCTGCGCCTCCACTTCCTCGATGGGCACCATCTCGATGGCGTCCCACGGGCAGCCGTCGAGGAAAGCGCCGTCGGGCCCCTTGCTGGTGCACTTTTTGCAGCCGATGCACAGCACCGGATCGACGTCGATGCGCCCGAAAGGAGGGTGGTCGAGGTCCGGGACCCAGTACATGCAATCGGCCACCGGACAGTACGGCACGCACGCGGGCGAGCCGGCGCAGCCGGTGCAACATTCGGTGATGACCGCGAGTTCCTTGGGCCGCTTCTTGCGCGGGGTGGCGATTCCCTCGGACTTCGGCTCCATCTTGACGATGGCCGTGGGCATGAGAGGATTATGACACGCCGGCCACGCGCCTGTCACGCTCCAGTCTGCCTCGTGCCCGTTTGGCGACGCGCGCTGCTGTGCACGGTTGCGGAAAGCTCTACCATACATTCATCCGCCATGATGAGAATCGCAGTGCGTGTTCTACCGCTCGTATTCGCGCTCGGTCCCGCCTTTGCGCAAATGACGATCGAGCAGGCCGTCCAGGACGCGGCCACGAAATATCCCGCTGTGCGCGCTTCGCTCGAACAGGTCTCCGCCGCCGCCGCGGCCATCAACCTGGCGCGCACGGCCTGGCTGCCCAAGGCCGATTTCGATGCGCAGCTCAACCGCGCCACCCATAACAACATCTTCGGCCTGCTGCTGCCTTCGGGCGGGGCGATTCCGGGCATCTCCGGACCGGTGCTGGGCACCAACTCGCTGGCCAGCGTGTGGGGCAGCGCCGCCGGCGTGATGGTGGAGTGGGAGCCCTTCGACTTCGGGCTGCGCAAAGCTAACGTGGCCATCGCCGAGGCCGGGCGCAACCGTGCCGGCGCGCAAGTGGCGGTGACCCGCCTGGAGGCCGCCGCCGCCGCCGCCGAGGGCTTTCTCACGCTGCTCGCCGCCCAGCAGACCGTCACCGCCGCCGAGGCCGGAGTGGAACGCGCGCGCGTGCTCAATGAAGTAGTCGGCGCCCTGGTGAAGAGCGAGCTGCGTCCCGGCGCCGAGGGGTCGCGCACCAGGGCCGAGCTGGCGCTGGCGGAAACCCGGCTCAGCCAGGCGCAGCAGGCGGTGGAGGTGGCGCGCGCCGCGCTGGGGCAAGTGCTCGGCGTACCGCCCGCGCAGATCTCCGTACTGGCCGGCAAGCTCCTGGATCTGCCGGCCGAATCGGCCGCCCTTCCCGAACAGGCGCCCGCCGCCCACCCGGCCGCGCTGGCGCAGAAGGAGGCAGTCGCGGAAGTCCAGGCGCGCGAAAAGGCGCTCGACCGCTCCTGGTATCCGCACTTCAATCTGGAAAGCGCGGCCTTCGCGCGCGGCACCGGCATTCAAGCCGACGGCGCCACCGGAGGAGCCGCCAGCGGCCTCGGTCCCAACATCCAGAACTGGGCGATCGGCCTCAATGTGACATTTCCGGCTTTCGATCTGCCATCGATCAAGGCGAAAAAGGAGATCGAGCATTACCGCGAGCGCGCCGAGCAGGCCCGTTACGAGCAGGTGCTGCAGGACCTGAACGGCGGGTTGGCCCGCGCGCGTGCCGTGCTCGACGGCGCGCGCCGCGTGGCCCGCAACACCCCCATCCAGTGGGAAGCGGCCCGCGACACCGAGCGGCAGGCCACCGCCCGCTACCGGTCCGGGCTGGGCAACATCGTGGAAGTGGCCGAGGCCCAGCGCCTGGCGACGCAAGCGGAAATCGATGACGCGCTCGCCAGGCTCTCGGTGTGGCACGCCCTGCTCGGCTTGGCGGTGGCGCAGGGCGATCTCGCCGGATTCGTCCAACTCACGCGGTAGTGTCCACCTCCGGGCGGGCCCTGTACAGGAAGTTGCTTGACAAATATCTGTGGAAAACTGCCTGACAGGCCGTTTTTCCCTGCGGCCTTTCAATTGCTTTGCCGATATGTAGAGGTGAGAGCGCAATCATGATGGTCGCAGCGGGACTTGGGATTTTGGTGGTGGTTTGCCTGCTTCTTTCCATGGTCGAGCAGCCCCCGGCCGTAGGCAAATAACACACATCCGGGCAACTTTGACACAGGGCGCCGTTCCCTCACTCACTTTCGCCCCTAAACGTAGCCGGCTTTCGTCTCACAGCACCCGGACACCCTGGCGCCCCGTCTCCTTACGCAGCGCCCCATTCATCTAGAACATGTCATAGGCCGGCCAGTGTTGCGCGGCTGCACCGGCATTCGGACATGGCCGGTAAGCCGGCAGGCGAGACTTGACATCCACACCTATGGTGTGTATGCTTCAGGTGCCGGAAGCACTGTACAACCCATGAGCAAACGCATCAACATCGTTTTACCGGACAGAACGCTCGCCGTTCTGGATCGGGTTGCCTCCAAAGGAAACCGGAGCCGATTCATCTCGCGCGCCGTCCTGCATTTCATCGAATCACAGGGAAAAGAGACTCTGCGCGAACGGCTGAAGCGGGAAGGGGTAGCCAACGCCGGCCGCGATCTGGAAATAGCGGCCGACTGGTTCCCGTTGGAAGAAGAGGCCTCTGAGACCACGCCCGCCGCGCCGGTAAAGATGCCCGCGAAGCGCACGCGAAGCAGAATCGCATGAAGCCGCCGCGGCGCGGCGAGATCTACCTCGTCGCCTTCGATCCGACTCTGGGTCACGAGATCCAAAAGACGAGGCCCGCGGTCGTCCTCCAAAACGACATTTCAAACGAATACAGCCCGATTACGATCGTGGCCGCGGTCAGCTCGCAGTTTAGCGACCCGCCTCATCCGCGGGAGGTGATTCTTCCGGCCAAGAGCGGTCTCTCGCAGCCATCGGCGGCGATCCTCAATCAAATCCGGTCCGTTGACCGGAAGCGCCTGATCAAGCGCCTGGGTGCGCTCGATGCCGCTACTATGCGAAACGTCGATCGGGCGCTCATGATCAGCCTGGGCCTCGTGAGCCTCTGAGCCCAGGGTCCTCGCCGCACACCTGGAACCGCGACGAAGCGGCCTCTCGGCGCGTCATAGTACAATAGAAAATAACTGGAGCCGTTGACCCAATGAAAATGCGAACTGCCGCGGTCCTGCTGGGAATCGCGGTTGCCGCGCTCCCCGTGTATGCGGGGGACGCATCCCTTCCCCGTCCCAAAGCCGGAAAAGTCGAGATCATGCGGCTGAGCGAAATCAAGCCGGGCATGAAAGGCACGGCATGGACCGTCTTCCAAGGCACCGAGGCCGAGCCCGTACCCATTGAGATTATCGGCCGCATGCGCGACGTATGGGGGCCGAAGCAGGACGTGATTCTGGCCAAAATGGGGGGCAAAGCCATCCGCACCAACGTGGCCGGCGGGATGAGCGGAAGCCCGGTCTATATCAATGGGAAGCTGGTGGGCGCGGTGGCGCTGCGCCTCAGCGTCTTCTCGCCGGATGCCATCTGCGGGATTACGCCCATCGAACTGATGCTCGAGATCAACGATTTCGACGCCTCGCGCCCCGACGATGCGCGCACGCCCGACAAGGTGGTGGCGCGCAACCGGGAAATATCCATCCCCAGCGAGATGCTGGCGCAGACGGTGGCGGCCGGCGCATCGGCCAACCTGCCGCAGCAGGTCCCCACCATGGTGCCCATCGAGTCGCCGCTGGTCCTTTCCGGGTTCAGCGACAGCACGCTGCGCGAGTTCGGCCCGCTGTTCCAGCAGTTGGGCATCACCGCGGTGCAGGGCGGCGCGGCCGGAACCATCCACACCAACAAGCCGGCGGCCGGCTGGGAGCACGCGCTCAACCCCGGAGAAACGGTGGCGGGCGTTCTGGTGGATGGCGACAAGACCGTCAGCGGGCTGGGCACGGTGACCTACAACGACGGCAAACGCATACTGGCGTTCGGCCACCCCTTCTTCAACCTGGGCCCGGTGGACATGCCCATGAGCCGGGGCGAAGTGTTGATGACGCTGGCTTCCGCGTTCCAGCCCAACAAAATGGCCAACGCCACCGATATTGTGGGCTCGCTGCACCAGGACCGCCACAGCGGCATCATGGGCGTGCTGGGCACCGAGAGCGACATGATCCCGGTGACCATGCGCGTACGGTCGCTCGACGAGCACGAGAAGGTCAACCGGGAAAAGGATTTCCACTTCAACGTCTTCGTGCATCAGAAGTGGACTCCCTACCTGATGATGCTGACGCTGTACAGTTCGGTTTCGGAGTTGAATGAATTTGCCGACGAAGCCACCTACCGGCTGAGCGGCAAGGTGGAGATGGACGGCCACTCGCAGATTTCGCTTTCCACCATGCAGGCTTCGGGCGAAATGCCCATGCCCGCGCCGTTGCTACTGGCCGGCTGGTTCGGCGACAAGTTCAACCGGCTGTATCTCAACAACGTCAAGACGCCCGACGTGAAGCGCGTGGACGTTACGGTGGACCTGCTGCCGGAGCGGCGGGTGGCGACCATCGAGAACGCCTGGGTGCCCAACCCCGAGGTGCGCGCCGGCGAAGAAGTGCCGGTGAAAGTCTTCCTGCGGCCCTATCGCGGCGATCGCCTGGAGCGCGATTTCACGGTGAAGATCCCGGCCGGGCTGGCCAAGGGCGAGCACCGCATTCTGCTCAGCGACGCCGATACGGTCAACCGCATGCAGAACATGGCGGGCATGATGAACCGCTTCCTGGACGTGCCGCAGACGGTATCCCTGCTGAACCAGGAGCGCACCAACAGCAAGCTGTATGTTTCGCTGCTGGAAGCGAGCCCCACGGCCTACTATGACGATAAGACGCTGCCCAGCCTGCCCTCGTCGGTGCTCAACGTGATGCAGGCGGGCCGCGCGTCGAACCGCTCGCTGTTCACCTCGCCCGAAACGGCGTCGGAGCAGATGGCCCTGCCCTTCGATTACGTGGTGACGGGGAGTTATTCGCTGCGCATCCACGTGAAGTAACCGCCATTCCCGGACATGAACAAATTGACGATTAGTCCGATGCCGCGTCGCGGCGCCATCGTGTGCTTCGCCGGTTTGCTGGCGGCCACGGCGCTGCATGCGGGGGAGACGCACACCTGGTCGCAGGGCGAGTACGCGGATTTCGAGAAGGGGATCGTCAAGAACCTCTCGGTGCGCAGCGACGGCCTGCTAACCTTGGCGCCGCGGTCGCGCGAGCTATTCGACAGTTCGACGGCTTACCTGTGGGCGCTGGCGCTCGATTCCAAGGGCAACCTCTACGCGGGCGGCGGCACGGGCGCGAAGCTCTACCGCATCCCTCCCGGCGGAAAAGGAAAAATGCTGGCGGAGCTGGACGCGCTGGAGATCCACGCCATCGCAATCGACAGCAAGGACCGCGTGTACGCGGCCACCTCGCCCGACGGCAAAATCTACCGCATCGCCGCCAACGGCAAGCCGGAAGTCTTCTACGATCCCAAGGCGAAGTACATCTGGGCGCTGGCGTTCGACCGCCAGGGCGATCTGTTCGTGGCCACCGGCGACCGCGGCGAGATCCATCGCGTGACGCCCGAGGGCAAGGGCAGCGTGTTCTTCAAGAGCGACGAGACGCACGTGCGCTCCATGGCCATCGACGCCAGCGACAACCTCATCGTGGGAACCGATCCCGGCGGGCTGGTGCTGCGCGTCTCGCCGGCGGGCGCCGGCTTCGTGCTCTACCAGATGCCCAAGCGGGAAGTGACGGCGGTGGCGGTGGCGCCGGGTGGCGCCATCTACGCGGCCGGAGTGGGCAATAAGCAGGCGGGCGGCGCGCCCCCTCCGTCACAGCCGGCGAGCCCGGCGCCCGCGACGGCGACGGTCGCGGTGAACGCTCCCGGAACTCCCGCGCCTGCTGCCGCGGTACGTCCCGCCGCGCCGCCTCCCCCGCCAGCCGGCGCGGCCTTCGGCGTGAGCGGAGGCAGCGAAGTGTACCGCATCGAGCCGGACGGCAATCCGCGGCGCATCTGGAGCCATGCGCAGGACGTGGTGTACGCCATCGCCTTCGATGGCTCGGGCCGGGTCATCCTGGGCGCGGGAAACCGGGGCAACGCGTACCGCATTGAATCCGCCACGCGGTATACGGCGCTGCTGACCATTCCCGCCACCCAGATCACGGCGTTTCAGACAGGGGCCAATGGCCTGCTTTACGCAGCCACCGGCAACGTGGGAAAGGTGTACGAGATTGGCCCGGACCTGGAGCGCGAAGGCTCCATCGAGAGCGACGTCTTCGACACGTCGATGTACTCGCTGTGGGGGCGGCTCAGTTTTGAAGCCCGGCTGAACGGCGGGCAGATCGCGGTGGAGACGCGGAGCGGCAACCTGGATCAGCCGCAGAAGAACTGGAGCGCGTGGTCGGCGCCCATCACCACGCCCAAAGGAGGGCGGGTGAGTTCGCCGGCGGCGCGGTTCGTGCAGTGGAAGGCCACGCTGACCGCGGGCGGCGCGGGGCAGACGGCGGAGCTGGAATCGGTGGACGTCGCGTACCTGCCCAAGAACGTGGAGCCGCGCATCGACGAGATCGAAATCACGCCGCCCAATTACCGCTTCCCGGCGCCGCCGGCCGCGCTCGCCCTTTCGTCGCAGGGGCCGGCGCAGACCCTGAACCTGCCGCCGCTCGGCAGGCGCACGCCGCCCGGCGCTCCGGCGTTTTCCGCCGAAAACATCACCGCCACGCCCGCCATGCAGTTGGCCAAAGGGTATGTGGGGGCGCGCTGGCTGGCCTCCGATCCGAACGGCGATTCGCTGGTCTACAGCATCGAGATTCGCGGCGTCAACGAGGCCGAGTGGAAGCCGCTGAAAGAGAAGCTAACGGAGAAGTACTTCGCCTGGGATTCCACGGCCTTCCCCGATGGCGAGTACCGCATCCGCGTCACGGCCTCGGATGCGCCGTCGAACCCGCCTTCGGAAGCCTTGACGGCGCGCCTGGAGAGCGACCCGTTCACCATCGACAATACGCCGCCCAGGATCACGGCGCTCAGCGCCACGCGCAAGGGCGGGAAACTGCAGGTTCGCTGGCACGCCGCCGATGCGCTGAACGACATCGCCAAGGCCGAGTACTCGCTCGACGGCGGGGAATGGACGGTGGCGGCGCCGGTGACCAAGTTGTCGGACTCGCTGGAATTGGACTACGAGCTGAGCCTGGACGCCGCGCCGGGCGAGCACACCATCGCCGTGCGAGTGGCCGACGAGTACGACAACCAGGCCGCGGAAAAGGTAGTGGTGAAGTAGGGGTAGCCTCCGGGCCTACCCCACAGGAAGTCCGGAGCGCGAGAGTACGCCGTCCAGGCGGTCCAGCAGCGCATCGATTCGCGGCAGAAGGTTGGGCGGGCCCGCATTCAGGACCGCCCGGACCAGTTCCGCCCACTCCCGCGGCAGGTGATTCAACAGCCGCTTTTCGCCGGGGTGCGGTTGGCGCTCGACGGCAAACCAGATATCGAAAAAACTGGCCAGGAGCGCGGTTACGCGGTGGTGCATGCTCACGCGATCGTCCCGCGCCAGCGCCAGCTCGATCTGCGTCCGGTATGACGAGCGGTTGGCGCGCAGGATCGGATGGTTCTTCGCCACGATGGCCCGCCGCAACTCCTCCGGGTAAGGACCGCCCGCCCGCCGCTGCAGCTCGCGATACCACTTCCGCGGGTCGAACAGCGCTTCGGAGTGCAGCACGTTGAACCAGAAACAGGTGCTGTATCCGATGGAAGCCTCGTGGCGCACCAGCACGCGGTCGAGTCGATCCTCGATCCAGACGGGCGAGCGGTACATCACGTCCACGCGGGCGCCGGTGGCCGGATCCGTCCATTCATCGCCCGGTTCCCAGAAGCGGTTGCCGATTTCGCCCGCGGGGCCCGCCAGCGACCGGCGGAACGCCACGGGGATTTCTCGGAGGGCGTACACGTAAAGATCGAAATCGGAGCGCGCGTCGCCGGCGCCGGCGCCGTGCGATCCGGCGAGCGCCACGGCCACCACCTGCGGCAGCCGGCCGAACCGCGCGGCGAGCGGGCGCACCATGGCACATATCATATCGGAGAATCCGCGCCCAGCCCGCAGAATTCCCCTTGACATGTATCAGTATACTAGTACACTATAGATCTAGGTGAGTACGGCGCGACAATCCGAACGCAGGGCTTTCGCATTCCGGCTGGACCTGCACAGCGGCGTTCCGGTCTACCGCCAGATTATCGACCAGGTGATGGGCGGCATGGCGGCAGGGGCGTTGGCCGGGGGGGACCAGCTTCCGACGGTGCGGCAGGTGGCGGTGGATCTTTCGATCAATCCCAACACGGTGGTGCGCGCGTACCGCGAGCTGGAGATCCGCGGCGTTCTGGAGACCGAGCAGGGGACCGGGACGTTCATCAGCCACCAGAAAGTGAAGCGCGACGACGTGGAGCGGCAGCGGCGGCTCGCCCAACTGGTGGGCGAGCTGGTGTCGCGGGCGGGCGCCGCGGGGTACACCATCGAGGATCTGCTGGAGCAATTACACGATCGTCAAAACGATTCTGAAAAAAAGAGGAGATGACGCGATGAGGCCGAATCCGATACAACTGCGGTTGAGCAATGTGGGCAAGGCGCTGCTGGTGATCTCGCTCGCGGCGGGGGGCGGGGTGGCGGCGGCCGTGAACCGGCCGGAGCCGCTGATCGCCGGGGCCCTGGTGGGCCTCTACCTCCTGTTTTCGATTCGCGTGGCGGACCAGTGGGAGAGAGTCGCGGTGCTGCGTTTTGGGCGCTATGTAGGACTGCGCGGCCCAGGCTTGTTTTTCGTGATTCCGGTGGTGGATTCGGTGAGCCGGTACGTGGACCAGCGCGTGCGCGTGGCCAACGTCTCGGCGGAATCGGCGCTCACGCGCGACATCACCTGCGCGCCATGAACATGCTGTACGAGGCCATCAAGGAGCGGGACTCGATGGTGATTGTGCCTTCCTCGGCGGTGGAGACGATGGGGCTGGGCGGCACGCTGGCGACGGCCGCGTTGGGCGGAGCGAAGCCGGCGTAAGGCGACCCACCCCGCCCCTACGGGCTGCCGCCGTTGTGGAAGCGGTAGCCCAGGATGGCCTTGATCAGCAGGTGGTCGGTGGCCGAGGTGACGCCCACGCCGACGCCGAAATTGAATTCCCAGTTCTTGCCGAAATCCAGATCCACGGCGGGCAGGAACTGCTGCTGCTGGTCGCGCACCGGGTCGAAGCCCGTGACCGGGCCGTAGGCGCCGTAATACTCCATGCCCATGGCCACTTTCTTGGTGACGTCGTAGCTGAACTTCAGGTTGGGCGAAAACTGGAAGCCGCGCGCGGATTCCGGCCCGTGCAGCGAGCGGTCGAAGGTGGGGTTGAACGACAGGTACCACCTGCCCAGCTTCTTGTCGACGATGGGCCGTATCTCCCAGGTCCAGGTATCGAGCGAGAAGACGGGCCGCTGCCAGCCGATCTCGTTGGAGATACTCAAGCCGACCGGCCAGTGGTACCGCTCCGGTACGGAAAACCGCGGGCGGATGTGTGAGCCCACGTACATCCAACGGCCATCGGGCTGCAGGCTGGTGAAGATGTAGAAGCCGGTCTCGAACCACTCGTTGAAGCCGCGCGTGATCTCCACGGTTTCGTGTTCGGCGTGCTCGGTGGGCAGGACGCCATCGATGGTCTGCCGCGTGCCGCTGGCGGTGAAGTTGCTGTGCAGCTCCACCATGGTGACCTTGGGCGATACCAGCTCGGAGCCGTAAACCTGTACTTCGTAGTTGCCCTGGGCGTGCAGGCAGGCAGCGCAGAGTCCCAACAGGATGGTGGCGGCAATGACAAGTCGCAAGAACCCGGTGCCCCTTTGCGCGGAATGGCGGCGGAACCGCTTTATCTAATGTAGAACAGTCCGTGCGTACCGCGGAGCGGCGTATTCAGGCACACTCCATCAATTCCTCGTGCAGCCGCATCATCCCGATTCGTCTGCGGCTCTTCACCGTTCCCAGCGGCTGGCGGTAGTCGCGGCCGGCCTGGGAGAGAGGGACCTGGCGCTGGAGTATCTCAACCAGGCGTTAGAGATCAGCGCTCTAATCTTCCTGTACCTTGTAGCGGAACCGCTTCATGCGAGGGTCGGCGCGGCTCATAATTTCGAATGTCTTCGCGCCTCCGGGTCGAAGCGAATCACTTGAGACCGCATAGGTGTAGTCTGTATCGAGCACGTTCCCTGCTCTGTCGAGCCACTCGACCTGAACCTTGACGAAGCTTACCGCGGTGGAACCATTGTTGCGAACTTTGCCCTTGCAGTACATGTAGCCGCCATCAATGTAGCCTTTAACATCTTCAAATGCAATTGCCGACAGAGAAGCGTTCTTTGCCTGCTTCGTCTCGGCAACGCTCGATCCGATCTTGAGAGCGACCAACCCGATCCAACTCGTGGTAGGAACAGCGAGTGAGGCGACGAGGAGGACCACCCCGGACATAACCTGGCGATGAGCGATCGCCACGATACTGAGGATGAATGCGGCAAGGAAAAGCGGACCATAGAGGACGAACAGCCCCAAAGACATGAACATGAGAATCATCCCAAGTGCGAAGCAAAGCCACCCAGCCTTGTTGGCTCCACTTCCCTGTCGCCGTCCTTCGGCCAGGCTATTCGTTGAAGCCGGTTCGGACACGATTTTCTCCTTTCGGTAATGGTTCTCGTCAATCCTCGAACGGGCAACGGCAATTTGATCACATATCAGCTTTGCGGACAACCCTGTTTCGCCGCCTATTTCCCGCCTGCGATGCTGGAACGCAACTCCACGTTGTCCTGCTAAATTCCCGTCCGCGCTTGCCAGCTTCCGTGCCCTGCGGCGGCTGCCTGTTCAGAACTTCCCGCTGGAACGAAGATCACTGCTCCAGTGCGCCACATAGTCGCGGACGCTCCACAAGGCATCGTGCCAGCGGTGATCCGGGCGCGAGTTCCTCCGGACAGAACTGATGCCGGTATTCGCCCACGCGTCTTCAATCGCCGGTTTATGGAAGTGGGCTTCCACTTCGGAAAGCGCCACGTCACACTTGACCGTCGCCATGCGCTTGTACTCGGCTTCGAGTTTCTCTTTCAGGGTTCGGAACAGCTCCCGGGCCTCAGGCACTTTGGCATGCGGAACGCAGTGCTTTTCGAACAGGTCAAGAATCCGGTCGGATTCGTCCCGGATAGCATCCAGCTCTTGCAGTACCTCCGCTTCTGTCATCGGTCTCAAGCTCTCCCCTGAAATCGCAGCAACCGCTTTCACCAAGACGGCTGTGGTCTCCTTAGATAGTACCTGCGCCACGTACCAGCTGCGCTCAATTCCATAGGTAGTCGATCAAATGAACCGTGCGGCTTTGTCACGCTGTAGGTGAACTTCAGGTTGGGCGAGAAACTGGAAGCCGGGAGTCGGATTCCAACCCGTGCGATGAATTGGCGCAAGTACCGTTGCCCTACTGCGTACATCCGCACCATCCACTGTAGAACACTCGGCGCTCAACCGGGGTGACCACCGGTTGACGACAGGTAGTACGAATCGTCATACTAAAAAGCGATGGTGCGGAAGCTGGCGGTAACTCTGGACGAAAGGACCGTGGAAGACCTGGATCGCTGGGTGCGTGAGGGCAGGTACCCGAATCGCAGCCGCGCCATCCAGGCCGCGATGGTTCTATTGACGGAGCGCGAGAAACGAACCCGGTTGGCTCGAGAATTGGCGAAGCTCGATAAGAACGAAGAACAGCGCCTGGCCGAAGAAGGGCTGGGAGACGCTTCATGGCCGGCATTCTGAGGGGCGACATTCATTGGGCCGATCTCAACCCGGTGCGGGGACGGGAACAGGCGGGCTTGCGGCCGGTGCTCATCCTCAGCCATGACCTGTTCAACCGCCGCTCGGGGACGGTAATCGCGATGGCCATCACGAGCCAGGAGCAGAGGGCCGGTTATCCTTTGACCTTTCCCTTACCTGCGGGCGAACTTTCCAAGCCGTCCTGGGTCAAGATTTCTCAAATCCGGACCATTTCCGTCGAGCGTCTCGGAGAGCGCATGGGATCTCTGGGAGAAGCGGAACTCGCTCAGACCGTCGGCGGGGTGATCGAGCTGATCGGGTAAACCCGCAGAGCTTTCATTCCCGCCCGCCGGCCGCATCCTGGTAAATCTCCAGCACCTGGCGGGCGGTGCGCGACCAACTGAAGCGCGCGGCCTGCTCGCGGCCGCGGCGGATCAACTCGGCGCGCAAGGTCTCGTCGAGCAGTACGTCGCGGATGCCGCGCGCGATGTCGAAGACGTTCTCCGGGTTCACCAGGAGCGCGGCGTCGCCCACCACTTCAGGGAGCGAGCTGACGTTGGAGGTCACCACCGGCGTGCCGCACGCCATGGCCTCGAGCGGCGGCAGTCCGAAGCCTTCATAGCGCGAGGGGAAGACGAAGGCCGCGGCCGATTCATAAAAACAGCGGAGCGTCTCGAAGGGCACGAAGCCGAGGAAGCGGACCATCTGCTCGACGCGGCTCTTGATCACCGTCTGCCGCACGGTGGGGTACTGCGAGATGGTGTCGCCGATGATCACCAGGCGCAGGCCGGCGTAGACCGGGTGGGAGGCGAGTTGCTCGCGCACCACGGCGAAGGCCTCCACCAGGCGCGGCACGTTCTTGTGCCGCCGGATGTTGCCGGCGTACAGCAGGAAGGGATAGTCGATCTGGTAGCGCTCCATGATGCGGCGCTGCTCTTCGGAGCCGGGCGCAGCGGCATGCGCCAGGAAGCCGGGGTCGGGCGCGTTGTAGACCCGGCGGATGCGGTCCGGCGGCACGCCCATGATGTTCTCCACGTCGCGTTTGGTGGCCTCGGAGACGGCGATCACGCGGCTGGCCCGCACCAGCCCGCGGCGGAAGCGGTAGCGCCGCAGTTGCATGCGGATTTTGGAAGTCGCCTCCTCATAAAACAGGTTGGCCATGTCATGGATGGTCACCACGTAAGGGCGGATCATGAGCAGGGGCACGCGGTTCAGGGGGATGTGCACCAGGTCCGGCGAAAGCCCGCGCAGGTAGATGGGGAAGGCCACGTTATCAATGGCGTCGGAATCGCGGCGGGCGTACACCGCGGCGTGGAAGTTCTCGGGCAGTCCCGCGAGCGTGCGCACATCGCCCGGCGCGCTCACCAGCGTGTATTGGTTGGTGTTGTCGATCTCGCTCAGCGCGTGGACCAGGCTGCGGATGTACGTGCCGATGCCGAAATCCCGGATGCGCCGGGCGTCGATGACGATGTGCAGCGGCATTCCTACGCTCGAACCGGATCGAGCTTCCAGTGGTAGAGCGGGAAGCGGGCGGTGAGCACGCCCACCCTCTGGCGGACCGACGCAATGGCCTCTTCGCTCGAAATGTGGTGGAGCACCTCGGCGATCAGCGAGCCCACCTCGCGCATCTCCGCTTCCTCGAAGCCGCGCGTGGTGACCGCGGGCGATCCCAGGCGGATGCCGCTCGGGTTGAACGGCTTGTTGGTATCGAACGGGATGGCGTTCTTGTTGACCGTGATGCGCGCGCGATCGAGCGCCTCTTCGGCCTCCTTGCCGCGCAGTCCCTTGGAAAACACGTCGACCAGCATCAGGTGCGTATCGGTGCCGCCCGAGACCACGCGGAAGCCCTCGTCCATCAGGGTCTGGGCGAGCGCACGCGCGTTGGCCACCACGCGCTTCTGATACGTCACGAACTCGGGCTGCATGGCCTCCTGGAAGCACACCGCCTTGGCCGCCACCACGTGCACCAGCGGTCCGCCCTGCATGCCCGGAAAGACCGTCTTGTCGATGGCCGCGCCGAATTTCTCCTTCGCCAGGATGAGTCCGGCGCGCGGCCCGCGCAGCGTCTTGTGGGTGGTGGAGGTGACGATATCGGCGTACTGGCACGGGTTGGGGTGTAAGCCCGCCGCCACCAGGCCGGCGATGTGCGCCATGTCCACCAGGAAGACGGCGCCCACGGCATCGGCAATCTGGCGGAAGCGCGCGAAATCGAGGATGCGCGGATAGGCGCTGGCGCCGGTGACGATCATCTTCGGCTGGTGCTCGTGGGCCAGGCGTTCCACCTCGTCGTAGTCGATGCGCTCATCCTCCTTGCGCACGCTGTAGGGCACCACCTTGTACGTCTTGCCGGAGAAGTTCAGCGGGTGGCCGTGGGTGAGGTGTCCGCCGTGCGCCAGGTTCAGGCCCATGATGGTGTCGCCGGGGGCGACCACGGAGGCGTATGCGGCCTGGTTGGCCTGCGAGCCGGAATGGGGCTGCACGTTGGCATACTCGGCGCCGAACAGCTTCTTGGCGCGGTCGCGCGCCAGGTTCTCCACGATATCGGTGAACTCGCAGCCGCCGTAATAGCGCTTGCCGGGGTAGCCTTCCGCGTACTTATTGGTGAACACGCTGGCGGTGGCTTCGAGAACGGCTTCGGAGGTGAAGTTCTCGCTGGCGATGAGCTCCAGTTGGGAATCCTGGCGATCCACCTCGCGCTGGATGGCCTCGTAAATCTCAGGATCGACTTGGGCTAGTGGCCGCCGCATACGTTCTGATGGCGTCATGTAATGGTTCCTCCTGTGCAGGGTTTCGCTTACCGCTGGTGTTGCTCCAGTTGGGAGATCTTGGCGACGCGGCGCGCATGGCGGCCGCCGGCGAATTCGGTATCGAGAAAAATGCGGATCAGATGGAGCGCGCGGTTTTCATCGAGATACTTGGCGCCCAGGGTGAGCACGTTGGCGTCGTTGTGTTCGCGCGTGAAGCGGACCTCGTCGTCGGACTGCGCGGGCGCCGCGCGCACGCCCGCCACTTTGTTGGCCGCCATGGCCATGCCGATGCCCGTGGAGCAGACCAGAATGGCGCGGTCGGCGCGTCCCTCGGCCACCGCGCCTGCCGCCCGCGCGGCAAAATCGGGATAGTCGCAGGACTCGGTGGAATCAGTGCCGAAATCGGCGATTTCGTAACCGTCGCCGGCCAGGCTCGCGCGCAGCTTCTCCTTGAGGGCGAAACCGGCGTGATCCGCGGCGAGGGCGATCTTCATAAGGGGAGAAATCCGATTTTACCATGCTAGAATTGAGTTTTCCCTTCTACAAACCTATGCTTTGGAGTAAGTTGTTCATCCCCACACTGCGCGAGGACCCGGCCGAGGCCGAGGTGGCCAGCCATCGGTTGCTGCTGCGCGCCGGATACATCCGCCAGCTTGCGGCGGGAATCTACAACTACCTGTTTCTGGCGCAGCGCTCGCTGCTGAAGATCCAGCGGATCGTGCGCGAAGAGATGGATGCCATCGGCGGGCAGGAGATGTACCTGCCGGCGCTGAACCCCGCCGAAGTGTGGCAGGAATCGGGCCGCTGGGACGTGATGGGCGACAACCTGTTCCGCTTGAAGGACCGCTTCGGGCGCGACCTGTGCCTGGGTATGACGCACGAAGAGGTCATGACCGTGATCGCGCGCGGCGAATTGCGCAGCTACAAGCAGCTTCCGCAGATCTGGTACCAGATCCAGACCAAGTTTCGCGACGAGCCGCGCCCCAAGTCGGGGCTGCTGCGCGTACGGCAGTTCCTCATGAAGGATTCCTACACCTTCGACATGGACCAGGCGGGGCTGGACGCGGCGTACGACAAGCACTACCGCGCCTACTGCCGCATCTTCGACCGCTGCGGCCTGGCGTACACCGCCGTGGAGGCGCACTCGGGCGCCATGGGCGGCAGCCAGTCGCACGAGTTCATGGTGGCGTCGGAGGCGGGCGAAGATTTGGTGGCGGTGTGCCCGGGCTGCGGCTATGCGGCGAACCTGGAAAAGGCCGTGGCCGTGCCCGCCGTCCCGTCGGTGGCCGATCCCGCGGGGGATCTCGCGCCCGAGGAATTCCACACGCCGGGGCGCAAGACCATCGCCGAGGTGGCCGCCTTCACGGGGCTTCCCGAGACCTCGCAGATGAAGAGCCTGGTGGTGGTGGCCGACGGCAAGCCCGTGCTGTTGATGCTGCGCGGCGATCATCAACTGAGCGAGACCAAGCTGGGCGCGCTGGTGAACGATCCGGAGTTCCGGCCCGCGCATCCCGAAGAGATCCGGCAATGGTTCGGGGCCGAGGCCGGCTCGCTGGGGCCGGTGGGCGTGACCAACATGCCCATCCTGGCGGACCAGGCGCTGGTGGGCCGGCGCAACATGATCGCAGGAGCCAACAAAGACGATTACCATCTGCGCCACGTGACCCTGGGCGAGGATTTTCAGGCCGAGATCCGCGACCTGCGCCAGGTGGCCGCGGGCGACCTGTGCGCCAACTGCGGGGGGGCGCTCGAAATCCGCAAGTGCGTGGAGATCGGACACATCTTCAAGCTGGGCTACAAGTACTCCGAATCGATGGGGCTGCGCGTGCTGAACGCCGATGGCAAGGAAGTGACGCCCATCATGGGATCCTACGGAATCGGCATCGAGCGCATCCTGGCCGCGGCCATCGAGCTGTATCACGACAAGGACGGAATGATGCTGCCGCCCTCGATTGCGCCGTTCCAAGTGGTGATCACGCCGGCCAACAATTCCGACGCCCTGCAGATGGAGGCGGCGCGGCGGGTGTACGGGGAGTGCCAGGCGCTGGGCCTGGACGCGCTGCTCGACGACCGCGACGAGCGGCCGGGCGTGAAATTCAAAGACGCGGACCTGATCGGCGTGCCCTACCGCATCGTGATCGGCAAGAAACTGGGGGGCGGCCTGGTGGAACTGGTGGAGCGCAAAACCAGACAATCGGCCGACGTGGCGGTGGCGGACGCGGCGGCGGCGGTGGCCGGGCGGTTGAAGAAGTAAGCTGGGCTCTACTTCAGCGCCTCGCTGATCTCGATATCGCGCCTCAGCACTTCGGTCAGAAGTTCCGACAGAGCGACGCCACGCTGCTCGGCTTTTCCAGAGAAGTACTCCCACACGCTCCTCTCGATCGAAGCAGGCATCAAGACCTCTGCGTCGGGAGGGATGTGATGAAGGCCGCGAACCCCCTTGCTGAAGTCGATCTCGGCCGGCATGTCGTTGTCTTCGCCCGGTTGATTGTTCATAAGCCCTCCTGATAATACCGAATCTCGGCCTGCGTCGCTTTGCGCGCCGATATGAGCCGGATCTTCGTTGCTGCGGCATCGGCATCGGACCAAAGATAGACGACCGAAAGCACTATGCCATTACTGGCGCAGCCGAGGGAAAACCACCGCTCCTCGGTTTCGCTGTGTTCCAGATCCGCCACAGTGAGGAGCCGCCGATCGTGGAAGATAGTACGTGCGAGCTCGAAGGTAATACCGTGTTTCCGAACGTTCGCCTCGGCCTTGACCTCATCCCACTCGAATTGAAACTGCCGGCCGCTCACGACGACTGACTCTCTCATACCATGCTATCGGAATCCGAACTACCGCTTTTCAGGCCTCCGTCCGGGCGGCTCGATCATCCGATTCGCGCACGCACTTCCTGAACGGGCAGGTCGTTCCAATAGCGATTCAGGTTTTCCATGGTGGTGAGCGAGCGGGTGCGCATACGGTCGACATACACGCTGCCGGCGAGGTGGTCCACCTCATGTTGTACGATCCGCGCGTGCCAGCCCTCCGCGCGAAACGAGAGCGGCTCGCCGCGGTGATCGAGGCAGTCCACCGCGGTTTCGAGCCGGCGCGGAACCAGCGCGCCGAACCCGGCGAAACTGAGGCAGCCCTCGAAGAACTCCGCCTCCGGCCCGGCAGTTTCGATGCGCGGGTTGATCAACACCTGAAACGGCACCGGCCGCCGCTGCCGCTCCGCCAGCCGCTCCGGCGCGACGAACTGCAACAGATCCGCGCGGTCTTCGATCACGGCCAGTTGCAGCGAAACCCCTACCTGCGGCGCCGCCAGGCCGACGCCCGGAGCGTCGCGCATGGTTTCCCTCATCCACTCGATGAGTTGTTGGATCTCGCGGCTTCGGATTTCTTCGCCCGACAGGGGCCGCGCCGGTTGGCGCAGCACCGGTTCGCCCACCTGGAGGATTTTGAGTCTCATACTAACGGCTCTGCAAAAGCTTCTGAATGTTGGCGAGGTTTTGCCTGGCGTACGCGGCTTCTTCCAGGTTGGGATTGATTTCAAGCATTTGCTGGAAGTGCCTGACGGCCGGGTCCAGCCCCGCGATGCTGCCGGCGTTCACCGCCTGGGTCATAAATGCCAGGCCCAGGGCATAGTGGGCGTAAGGGTCCCGCGAATCGTAACTCAGGCTCTTCTGGCAATAAGCAATGGCTATGTCGAACTGGGAAAGCTTACGCTCGCAGTCGCACATGCCGAAGTAAGCCAGGCTGCGCAGTTCCCTCCAGATATCCCGCTGGGCGGCGCGCTTCCGCTTGCCGAAACCGAGCAAAGAGCCGAGAACATAGTAATTCAATTGGCCGGCGAGGTGACTGTCGAAATCGCTCAGTTTGAGGTACTGGTCGTACTCCGCCTTGGAGTCGGCGAACTTGCCGCTGTTGCGCAGGCTGTCGGCCAGCCAGAGGTGCGGCTCGGCGTTCTGGGGCGTCAGGCGGATCGCTTTGCGCGCGGCCTCGATCGACTGCGGGAACAGGTTCTTCAGGCGGCACGCCTGGGCGAGCATGGTCAGAGCCACGGCGTGATCCGGCTGGCGCCGCAGCACGATGTCGATCTGGCGGATGGATTCGTCCACGTCGCCGATATCGAGCAGCATGCCGGCGTAGTTGGCGTGGGCCTCCAGGTAGTCGGGATCGATCTCGATGGCCTTCTTATAATACTGTTGGGCCTTCTCTTCGTCGAACAAGGCATTGTAAGTCAGTCCCAGGTAGAAAGCGGCCCGGCTGTAAGTGGAGTCGGTCTGAAGCGCTTTCTCGAATAACTCCGCGGCTTTCTTGTAATTCTGCTCGTAACCCTTCTGATAATAGTCGGCGCCTTTATCGAGCAAATCGAGCGCGGCTTTGTTGCGCCGGCGCGGGATCAGGATTCGGATAGTGACAGTGGAGTCCTCACCGGGATAGACCGTCTCCTGGCGCGGCCCATCGGGCTCGTAGCCCATTTTGACGCCTTTCACGGTGTGCTGGCCGGGCGGCAGGCCGGGCGTCTGGAACGGCTTCCCCTTGGCAACCACCCCGATGGATTTCCCGTCCACGAAGACCTCCACGCCGTCCATGTTGACGTCGAAGATCAGGGTGCCGTACTTAGGCGCGGGCGGCGCGGCGGGACTGGCGTTAGCGGGAACATAGGCGAGGCGCATTTCGGGGTCGAAGCTGCCGCGTTCGCTGGTGGGGTTCTGCCGGCCCCCGGTTTTCTCGCGAACCTGGGTGTGCACGTACTCGGCAAGTTCGTCGGCGGTCACCAGTCCGTCGTGGGAGGTGTCGGCGGCGCCTCCCAAGCCCTCTACCAGGTAATAGGTGAAGAAGCCGTGCCCCCCTTCCAGATCGGAGCTCTCGTAAGAGATCTCCCGGTCGCGGCTGGCGGTAAGTGAAAAGAGCGACTTGCTAAGATCGGATAACGAATGATTCAAGCTCTGACTATCTTCGGGCGATATGGCGCCGCTGTGGCAGGCGTCGGTGAGCAGGATCTTCCACCGGGCGTGAACCTTGGCGGCGATCACGGAGGCCAGCTCGTCCATGGGATAGCCGGTTTCGGCGATGCGGTTGGCATCGATATCGTAAGGCGCCAGGTAGCCTCTGCCCTGGTAGACGAACCCGTGGCCGGCGAAGTAAATGAGCACGCGATCGTCATCCTTGGCGACCGAGGGCAGCCAGGTGTCGATCTCTTGACGCAGGCCGGCCAGCGTGGCCTTGGCGTCGGTCAGAATGTGTACGTTCTCCATCCTAAAATTGCCGCCCTCAGGGCTGATGAGGATGGAGAAGATGGATTGCGCGTCGCGTTCGGCGAAATGGAGCTGGAACTTGTCCGCCAGCTTCGGGTATTGCGATACGCCCACGATCACGGCGTAGCTGCGCGGCACAACCTGCGCCTTGGGCGGCGCGGGCGCGGCTTCGATCTTCTCGATCTTGAGGTCGCGCTGCTGTTTGGCGGGCGGCGGTTGTTGCGCGGCGAGCGTGGCCGCGGCAAGCAGAGGAATGAGTCGCGTCACGTTCATGGCGATCACCGGTGCGCGAGGCGGAACTCGTAAATCACCGGGCCCGTGAGCGGCGCGGGAGACGAAATCACGGCCGTATCCTTCTGGCGCAGGAAGAGCAGATCGCGCCGTCCCGCGTCGGCGGCGGGTTCGAGCTCTGAAGGGATCTCCTCGCCGCGCGGGACCAGCCTGGGACCAGCGGAGCTGTCAATGCAATCGCCGCGCGCGCGCAGGATGGCGTCGTCGCAGCGCGGAATCAGCGTGGGCGGCGCCGTTTTGCGCTCCGGCGGCGCTTCGAAACGCGGCGGCGCGTCGGTCAGCCGGCCGGGGGTGACCAGCCAATAGACGATCTCGTGGCCCGGCGGACCCGCAACGCGAAATACGTTGGCCGTGGCCGGCACCTGGTACTCCTTGCCCGCGGCAATCCGGTTGTCCCGGCCGGTCTCCTCCCGCGGAAACAACTGCTCGTACGTGCCCGAGGTGCTTTGGTTGGTGACGTAGAGGTAGCCGTCGAAATTGGTGCGGAAGCGAAAGCGGACGCGGTCGCCTTGCGCCAGCACCAGGCCGGGATCGATGACCCGCCACGCCGGCCCCTCCAGTCGCTCCAGCATGAGCTCCATGCGGTGGGCTCCCTGGGTCATGGTGTGGCTCTGCGCGAAGGCAAGCGTGGCACACGCCGCCGCGGCCAACGGCCGGCCGATCATTGGTGCACCAGTTTGAGGTCGGCTACCACGCGGGAATCCGCGCTGCCGCTGGCGTTCACTACGTACACGGCGTTTTCCTTCTTCTCGCCGGAGGTGCTGGGGTCAACCTTTTCGATGACCAGGTCGCGCCCATAGGCGGTACGCAGGCGGCCCACGGTGGCATCGTCGATCCCCATGCCGGCCACCAGCAGGTGCTTGGGGGGCGCCTCGTGCTTGGGCGCGGAAACGGGCTGCCGGCCCTGGAGCGAATAAATCATCTTCTCCAGATCGGGCTCGGGGTTGCGCGAGAAAACGATGAAGATCCGTTCGATTCCGGCCTGCTCGTCGAAGACCATGCGGCTGCCCGGCGGCATGGTGTAGTCGCGCAAGCCCTCCACGTGGTTGTCGCCGTCCTCCACCTCGGCGGACGGGAAGATGGGTTTCCAAGTGCCGCTCGAACCCTGGCTGACGATGTACAGGTGGCCCGCGCCATTGGTTTGCACCCGGAATTGCATGCGGTCGCCGGCGTGGAATGTGGTGTCGGGCGGGACTTCGATCATGTCGTCGCCGAACTTTTTCAGGACGGCGTACCTGAGGCCGAGAGCAGTCCCGGCGGCGGGCGCCGGCGCGGTGGCGCGCGCCGGTACGGAGGCCTGCACGATGCGGCCGCCATCCGGCAGAGAAGTATCGGGAACGTGCGCGGGAGCGGCCGGGGGCGGCGCCGCCGGTGCTTTGGCGACAGGCGGCGGAACGCTCTTCTTGCGCGGCGGCGGCTTCGGCGGCGTTGGCTGCGCAGCCGCGGGCGGCGGCTTCACCGCGGAGTAGAAGAGCTCGCGCGCGGTGAGCTGCGGCTGGGAGCCATCCTGCGCGGCCGGGAGTGCGAGGGTGGCGCCGCAAAGGAGTGCCACAAAAACAAATATGCGCGACATCGGCCGGCCTCCTTCTGTATACGATATCACCGCCGTTCCGCCGCCCGGCGCAGCACGAGCGCCCAGGCGGCCCCGGGGATGAGCATCACCAATCCCATGACGATGGCGAACGTGCGCACGGGAACGCCCAAGTCGAGGGCCACACCGGCGGCGTAGCTGCTGGCGGAGATGCCCAGCATGCAGAGGCCGTAGTCGGCGGCGAAGACGCGGCCGCGGAAACGGTCGTCGGTATAGATCTGGAGCAAGGTCGTGGAGAAAACCCAGTTGGTGGACGAGCCGGCATGGGCCAGCACCACGGCGCACGCGGCGAGCACGAGCGAACCCGACACGCCCAGCCACACGTAGCCGGCCGCGGCCAGCACGAAACCCGCCAGGATGCCGGTGCGCAGGCGTGCGTGGCGCGCGCCCGCCCAACGTCCGCCGGCCAGCGGCCCTAGCAACGCGCCCGCGCCGCGCGCGCCCATCAGCAGGCTCATGCCTAGCATGGCCGCCCGGCTGGGGTCCAGGCCCGCCAGTCTCGCCGGGAAGACCCGCTCGCCGAGCATGGGCAGAAGCACGTTGTTGGCGCCCAGCAGGCCGATACCGCCTTTGACGAAGACGGTGGCGAAGAGGCGCGGGTCGGCGCGCACGTAGCGGATGCCCTCCAGCACCGGCGTGAAATCCACCAGATCGCGGGCGCGCAGCGGAGCCAGACCCTCAGTGTGCGGCTCGACGAATTTCATGCGGCGGATGAGCCAGGCCGACGCCAGGAAGGAGAGCGCATTGAGCAGGAAGACGGCCTCGCGGCCGAGCAGCACCGCGGTCACTCCGCCCAGCGAGGCGCCCACCGCCAGGCAGAACGACCACGTGATGGAAGAGAGCGCGTTGGCGCGCAACACCTGCTCTTCCGGAACGATATTGGGAATCACGGCGCTGTGGGCGGGCTCGAAGAATGCCGCGCCCACGGTTTCGAGCAGCAGCAACGGGTAGACCAGCCAGACCATGCCGGGGCTGCGCACCAGCAGCATGCCCAGCACGATGAAGCAGCGGACGATATCGGCGCCGATCATGATTCGCTTGCGGCTGATGCGGTCGTTGACCACACCGGCGGTGGGCGCTATGAAGGCGTGCGGCAACACTTGCAGCACGACCGCGAAGCCCACCGATTTCGCCTGGTTACCGGTGAGCTGGAGGAGCAGGTTGTAGACCGAGAGGGCGTAGAACCAGTCGCCCATCTCGCTGACGATCTGCGCCAGCCACAGCAGGCGAAAGTTGCGGTTGGCGCCGATGAGCCGCCGGTACACTCAGGGGTACAGGCCCATGCGCTGTTTTACCAGGCGCACGGTATCGTTGGCGATGGGTGCGACGCGCGCGGCGCCCTCCCGCAGGACGCCCGCCAGGTAGCCGGGCTCGGAAACGATCTGCCGGTAGCGTTGCTGGAACGGCTCGAGGTGCGCGATCACCATCTCGGCCACCTGCTTTTTCAGGTCGCCGTAACGCATGCCGGCGAAGTGGCGCTTGATTTCGTCGTCGCGCTCGCCGGAAAAGGCCTGGTAGATGGCGAGCAGGTTGAGAACGCCGGGGCCCGCCGCCTCGGGATCGACGCACGGGTTGGAGTCGGTGGTGGCGCGCATGATGGTCTTGCGGATCTTGTCGGGTGGGTCGAGCAGCGCCACCGCATGATTCTGCCCGGTGGCCGACTTGCTCATCTTCTGCGTGGGGTCGTCGAGCCCCATGATACGCGCGCCCACCGCGGGCAGGCTGGTGCCGGGGACGACGAACGTCTCGCCGTACAGCGTATTGAAGCGCTGTGCGACGTCGCGCGTCAGCTCGAGATGCTGCGCCTGGTCCTCGCCCACGGGCACGATGCCGGCCTGGTAGAGCAGGATATCGGCGGCCATCAGCACCGGATATTGCAGCAGGCCGTCGCCCACCGATTCCTGTTTGGCCGCTTTCGCTTTGTATTGCGTCATGCGCTCCAGCCAGCCCACGGGCGTGACGCAGGTGAGCATCCAGGCCAGCTCGGCGTGCGCGGGAACGGCGGACTGCACCATAATGGAGCAGGCCTGCGGGTCGATGCCCGCGGCCAGGTAGAGCGCCGCGATCTCCTCGATCTTGGCGCGCAGCTCCGCCGGCTCCTGGTAAAGAGTGACGGCGTGCAGGTCGACGATGCAGAAGATGCATTCGTAATCGTGCTGGATGCGCACCCAGTTCTTGAGCGCCCCCAGGTAATTTCCGATGTGCAGATTCCCGGACGGCTGCATGCCGGAGAAGACTCGTGTTTTCATGGTAAGGGAACGGGAGTAAATCCTATCGTAAGCAATTTCGAAGTGACCGTGGAGAAGCTGGTGTACGGCGGCGACGGGCTGGCGCGGCTGGACGGGCGCGTAGTGCTGGCTCCCTACGTCCTGCCGGGCGAGCGCATTCGCGCGCGGGCGGAGCAGGAGAAGCCCGGCCTGGTGCGGGCGCGCGCGCTCGAAGTGCTGGCGCCGGCGGTGGAGCGCGTGACCGCCCCGTGCGCCGTGTTCGGGCGGTGCGGCGGATGCCACTATCAGCACGCGCCGTACGAATATCAGCTCGCGGCCAAGCGCGCCATCCTGGTGGAGGAGTTGCGGCGGCTGGGGAAGATCGAGCCGCCCCCGGAGATCGCCGTAGTGGCGGGCGAGCCGTGGGGCTACCGCAACCGCGCGCAGTTGCACGTGGAGCGAGGGCGGCTCGGGTATTGGGAGGCGCGATCGCACAAGCTGTGCGCCATCGACGAGTGCCCCATCGCGTCGCCCAAGGTGAACGAGACCATCCGCGCGTTGCGCGGGATGCTGCGCGACCGCCGCTGGCCGCGGTTTCTGCGTTCGCTCGAAATCTTCACCGACGAGCAGCAGGTGCAGTTGACGGTGATCGAGACGGACCAGCCGGTGGCGCGCCGTTTCTTCGACTGGTGCGCGGAAACGATTTCGGGGCTGGTCGAGGGCGCGCTCGATTACGGCGGGCAGTGGCGCGTGAGCGGCAAATCGTTCTTCCAGGTGAACCGGTTCCTGGTGGAGCGGTTGGTGGAGGCGGCGGTGGAAGGCGCCGCGGGAGAGACTGCGCTCGATCTCTACGCCGGCGTGGGCCTGTTCTCGCTGGCGCTGGCGCGAAGCTTCCGGCAGGTGACGGCGGCGGAATCGGGTTCGGGCGCGGTGCGCGACTTGCGCTTCAATGCCGAGCGCGCCGCGCTAGCCAACGTGCAGGCGGAACAGCGAACCGCCGAGGAGTATCTGGAGAATCTCGAGCGCGCACCGGATTTCGTGCTGCTCGATCCGCCGCGCGCCGGACTGGGCAAGGAGGTAGTGCGGCGCCTGGGCGAGTTGCGTCCGCCGCGTGTGACCATCGTAGCCTGCGACCCGGCCACGCTGGCGCGCGATTTGGCCGGCCTGACGGCGGCGGGGTATCGAGTGGAGCAAATGGCGCTGGTGGATTTGTTCCCGCAGACGTACCATCTGGAGACGGTGGTGCGGCTGGGGCGCACCGGGAGCGCTTGAAACGCTCGCAAGCGCACTTATCGCTAGAGCGAACGATCAAGACGGGATCTCCCCGTCCGGGACAATGGCCCGCTCGCTGACCTTTTTCCAGTTAGTCCGTTTTTGCTTGCCTGGCTCGCCGCTGAAAGAGACGCAAAATCCAAGGGAAGCGGCGGCTTACCGAATGGAGCTTCTGGATGCGTAACCGTTCATCGTGGCGCCCGCTTCGATCTATCTGCGGGAGTATTCGAGGCAGAGATCGGTCACTTCCATCAGTTGCGGGGCGGCGGTAACATCGGCCGCATGCAGGTCGAAGAGCGCGATGTTGTGCCCTCGGCCGCATGCGCTTCTGTAGGCTATGCCATCAAAGCCATTTTTCCGGAAGAGCTCGGCAATCAATTGAGTCGCTGCGTAGCCCGCGCGATCGTCCGAGGCGGTCACCGGCTCGGAAAAGGCACGGTCTATATCTCTCCAAACAGCACGCGTTCGCTCCTCTCCCTCGGGCTCTTTGAAGTAGATGATGTTGCGAATCTCCTCCTCGTCGTTCGTGCAGTTGATCACACGAATGTCTCGACTTGTCCGCAGCTGTGCCACCGAAACGAGCATTCCGCGAGACGGCCTGACCTCAGCAATCGCGATTTTTGTCTCTGTCGCTGCGTAAAGGAAGGGAATGCCCTTCGGATTGATGCGCCCCTCGGGAGCTCGCCCCTCGATCAGCCAGTCCACCGGCGGCTTCATTCGTGTCGCGCAGAATGCGACCTCGACATGATCGTCGTCCAGTTTGCGCAAGGCGTATCCGATCTGCGCTCTCCAAAGGGTTTGGCCCGCGGGCACCGCTTGAATCTTTCCGCGGCTAGTCGCGAGGACAGCCTCAATGAAGTTATCATCCTCAGGTGTCCGCAGGTATCTCCAGCATCGCCGGATGGAGAAAGCGAACTCCTGGTAGCTGTTGTGCGATTTGAACTCGCTTTCCAGACAGCCTCCTTGCAGACTGCTACACCACAGCCGAGGCCATCACGGGGCTCCGAAGACTCCTGTGAATCTTCACTGGGCGCTCTGCTTACGTGGTTTCCAGTTCCGGGCGAGGTTTTGAGCTTCGGAGACCTGGGTAGTCGTCATCATCGCTTCGAGAGCATTCCTGGCATTTCGACAGAGGTCTGCGCCTGCAATCGGTGGTGATGACGAATGAGCCGCACAGAGATTCAGCCAAAGATGGGCCTGAACGTAATCCTTGATAACTCCGTCTCCGTTAAGATACAGAAAGCCTAGATCACTATTCTCTTATTATCTATACAATAATAGTCTCGTCCATCTTGTACTTCCAACGAAACACTACCGGGGCTGCGTTGATCTCCTCGAAGTATTGATGGATTCGGTCGATCAACTCTTGCTTGCTGGCTACGCGGATTCCTCGGAGCATCGTGCGCGTCATCTTGCTGAATTGATTCTCGATCAGATTCAGCCACGAGCCATGGGTCGGGGTGAACACAAAAACGAATCGCTGGGGCATGGTCT
>JAIQEX010000083.1 GCA_020073615.1 Terriglobia bacterium | reverse complement strand
TTGCTTGGCGCAGAGGGCAACCGTCCCGCCCGAAGCAACGACGTCGGAGCCTGCCGAACAGCTCGGCCTGTGAGCGTTGTCTGGCGCTTGTATGGGAAGCGCAGGCAAGAGAATCGATGATGGGCGTAATCGTTGATTTGACAGGGTGTTATGGCAATCCGGCCTCGCGGCGTCGCGCTGTTTAAACAGCCCAACGTACCATGCGCGGTAGTGTGTTACCTCAGCCCGAACGTCGGCCCTTGGCGCTCACCGGCTCGCATCGGGGGACGCCCCAGGACGAAGGGAACGGGACACTCTTGGGATGGCGGCGGCGATAAGTCTCAAGCAGTGCGGAAAGCCGGTGAACAGGGCCGGCGACTCACTTTCCAAGCCGCCGAGCCGAAACGAACCCCAACAGCCCAATCCCGGAAACTCAATGAAAACACGGGTTTCACCAATTCCTGCGGAGAGCCGTATAAAGTTGCCGGGTTGCGCAATAGAAATCCCTGTGGAGGACTGCGAGCAGCCGCATCGTGGGCGTTGCTGAAAGCATAACACTGCCGGAAGTGCAGTTCTAAACGATAAAGTTGCCGCTATTGGGAACTCGATCCAACAACTCCCCGCCATGGTGACCGGCCGCTCGAGATTGGTCATATCGATCATACCGAGCTGGATGTGGAACTGGTCTGTTCGCAAACTGGCCGCGTCCTGGGCCGCCCGTGGATGACGCTACTCACCGACGCTTTTTCCCGGCGGTGCCTTGCAATGTGTCTCGCTTTCGATCCGCCCAGCTACCGCTCCTGCATGATGATCCTGCGAGAGTGCGTGCGCCGGAATGGACGGCTCCCCCAAATCGTGGTCATCGATGGCGGCGCGGAATTCCAGAGCACGTACTTCGAAACGCTGCTGGCACGATACGAATGCATCAAGAAAACCAGGCCGCCGGCGAAAGCGCGGTTCGGATCGTGTTGCGAGCGCCTCTTCGGAACCACAAACACCAGATTCATCCACAATCTGCAAGGGAACACGCAGATCACACGGAACGTCCGGCAGGTGACGAAATCCGTTGATCCGCGTGAACTTGCCGCCTGGACGCTTGCGGAACTGCATACACGACTTTCCGAGTACCTGTTCGAGGTCTACGACACAATCGAACATCCGGCGCTGGGCCGGAGTCCCCGGGAAGCGTTTCAGGCCGGATTGGAGGAGAGCGGCATTCGTACGGAGCGCATGATTCCATACGATCAAGAGTTCCTGATGGCTACACTGCCTGCCACACCAAAGGGCACGGCGAAGGTTACCCCCGGCCGCGGAGTAAAGATCAACCATATTTACTACTGGTCGGGCAGCTTCCAGTCTCCGGCGGTGGAAAATCAGCAGGTTCCGATCCGGTACGATCCGTTCGACGCCGGTACGGCCTTTGCATTCGTCGAGCGGCGATGGGTGCGGTGTCATTCGGAATATTACACCGTCCTTCATGGCCATTCTGAAAAGGAACTCATGATCGCCAGCAACGAACTGCGCCGCCGCCAACAGTCCCACTCGCAGGGGCTCGTGATCACCGCGAAGAAGCTGGCTGGCTTCCTGCAATCAGTCGAGGCCGATGAACTCGTCATGGCGCAACGGCTGCGGGACCAGGAGGCACAAGCCGCGCGAAACTCGCTGAGCGTCGTGCCATTAACTCCGCCGTACCCAGGCGGCGGCGAAGGCGAACCCATGGAGTCAAACGCCATTGCCGCTATCGCGGAGATTGCTGATAGCGGCGAGGTCTACGGAGAATTCTGAATGGCATCGCCGCCCGGATTTCCTCGGAGCCTGTTGACGGAACCGTGGAGCGCGAGGTCAGCCCATTTCCAGCGCTATACTGTTGCGCATCCCCGGCTCATTGAGGCCAAGGAAAAGCTGGTTGCCGCGATTCAGAACTCGGAGCCGAATTCGCTGGTATTCGTTTTCGGACCGACGGGTGTAGGTAAGACGACGCTACGACTGAAAGCCGAACAGATCATTACAGCGGACCTGCGCGCGGAGTTGGAATCGGACCGAGGCCGCCTCGCGGTGGTGAGCGTGGAAGCGGTCGCGCCGGAATCGGGGAACTTCTCTTGGCGGGACCATTTCAGACGGCTTCTTTTGCAAATGAATGAGCCGCTGATCGAGTGCAAGCAGGATTTGCAGGCGGGATTCGTTATGCGATCTCCCGCGCGGCCGAAGCCGACCACGGGCGAATACCGATATGGGGTCGAGCAAGCTCTACGCTTTCGCCGCCCCGCAGCGGTCATGATCGATGAAGCGCAGCATCTGGCGAAAATCGCCTCCGGCCGGCGATTGCTCGACCAACTGGACGTAATCAAATCCATCGCCAACCAGACGCAGACGGTTCACGTCCTCTATGGCACCTATGACCTCCTGGCGTTCCGGAACCTGAATGGCCAGTTGAGCCGGCGAAGCGTTGACGTTCACTTCCCCCGTTATCGCGCGGAATGTGCCGCCGATCGAAAGGACTTCGTGAGCGTGTTGAATTCCTTTGCTCAGCAATTGCCCCTTCCCGATCCACCTGATTTGGCGAACGACTGGAAATTCCTCTATGAGCGCAGCATTGGCTGTGTCGGGGTGCTGAAGCAATGGCTTGTTCGAGCATTGTCGGTGGCTCTGAGGACGGATGAAGGTACGCTGTCTCGCCGCAACCTGGAGAACCAGGCTCCATCCGTCGCTCAAGCAGACAAGATCATCTCGGAAGCAAGCGAAGGGGAGATGCGCCTGATGGACAGCAATGAGGCGGCATCACGGCTGCGCGAACAACTCGGGCTGGCTTCACATCCTCATCGGCAGGCGCCAAATGAAGCGAAGCAGCCAGGGCAAACTGTGGCCCGGCGAAAGAGCCGCCGCCCAGGACAACGGAAGCCAGAGCGCGACGCCGTCGGAAAACCAGGAGCCCTCCATGCCGCCCATGCTTGAAGCTTGGGATCTTGCAGTCCCGTCACTCACGGCGCGGAGCCGGCTTCTATTCCTTGGCGCCAATTGGAGTCGGCACAGCCTTTGTTGAGAGCCTGAGTTGTTACGTGGAGCGACTGGCTGAGGCTCATGCTGTTTCGGCAGGTAATCTTATCGTCAGAGAACTATTCGGAAGACCAGGCGGTATCAAGCCCATCAATGTGGGGCTGGTCTCCTATGCCATCAATGGCGTCGGTGCCAGCGCGAAACGATGGGTCCAAGCGCTGGAGACCGTGACCTCCCGCGCGGATCTGCGCTATCGGACACTACTGCCGTTCGAGCGCCTTTTGCCCCAGCCATTCTTATTCCGCCCCGTTCGGGCGTGGTGTCCGCCTTGCTATCGGATGATGGCCGCCCAGGGCGGACCGGTTTACGAGCCGCTTTTGTGGTGCTTGAAAATGGTCGAGGTTTGTTCCCGTCACCATCGCTTATTGACGGACAAATGCCCGCACTGCCTCCGATCTCTGCGGCCGTTGACCGCTGCCTCACGGCCCGGCTTTTGTTCCCGGTGCGGACTGTGGCTCGGAGGCGCAATAGACCAAACAGTTCTTCCGGCACCGGATGCCGCTCCCACCGGATATCAACTCTGGCTCGCCGAGTCCATTGGAGAACTGTTAGCCAGCGCGCCCCAGATCAATCCGGAACGCCTTCGAGATCGCGCAAGGGAGGCTCTCGTAGCCTATGCCAAGGCGTTCACGGAAGGCAAGCGAACTGCGGTTGCTGACATGGCAGGGTGTGGGAGAGGCGTTTTCTACAGCTGGTTCAAGGGCGATCGGGTGCCGCGGATCGACACACTGTTGCGCACGTGGTATCAACTCAAGCTTCCCGTCGCCTGCCTAGTTGACGGCACCTGTCCAGGGTTGTCCCCAGAAGTGCAGGCGAAGAGATCGGTTGAGATCATGACCATCCGGGAAGCGGCTCCGAAACGCAGCCCTGAGCAAATTCACCGCGCGCTGGAGGCAGCACTGCATGAGGAACCGGCGCCCAGCCTGAACCAGATCGCGCGCAGACTCGGATACGGCACGACCACGCGCGTCCGTAACGCGGACAGTGACCTCTGCAGGCAGATCGTGTTGAGGCATCGCAAGTCTGGCCGCAGCCACTGGTGGCGGCGACGCGGGGCAAAGCCGATCTGCGAGTTGTCTCGAATCAGGACAGTTCTGGAGGAGTACTTGGCGAGCGATGGCCCAATACCGCCGCTGGACCGTATCTCCGCAAGTCTCGGCTATGCGGTCGACGGCTCACTCCACCAGAAATTCCCAGAGTTGTGTCGCGCACTCTCGGCGAGGATCGCGGAACAGAAGAGAATGCGCGTGGCGGCGATCGAACCGGCTCTGGAGCAGGCTCTCCAGGAAACACCGGCACCGAGCCTGCGACAAATGGCGAAACGGCTCGGCTTCTCTGCGGCCTGCGTTCTGAAGGCCCATGCACCGGGTCTTTACGACAAGCTTAAGGCAAGGTGGCAGGCCTATGCTGAGGCATGCAGAGCCGAGCTGCGGACGAAACTACTGGCGGTGTTGGAAGAGAATCCGCCGCCTTCCCTCAAGTCAGTCTAAGCCAGATTCGGCGTGACCGAATCAATCGTCAATACGAGCTTCCCAGAGCTGCGCCGGGAGATTGGACTCCGGCATCTGCAATACCAGAGACAGCAGGCTCAGGGACGGCGCGCTGAGGTCCGGGCAGAGATCTGCGAAATTGTTCGGATGCTTCACACCCAAGGTAATATGCCCCTCAGTGCCGCGTGTAACGAGTTGGCTGAAAAGCGGTTCCCTCCGAGAATGGAGAGTAATCGGCAAGGCTGGAGACGATGCCAGGCGGGAGTTGACGACGGATTGATGCGCTGACGCCCTGTGGCTCAGGACGTCCCGGGACCCGCGCCGTCCTACGAGAGCAGGAGTTCGAGGTCTTCCCGTCGCAGGTTCCGGATCAGGCTGTTGTCGGCACTGATTATGGCTGCGGCCAGATCGCGCTTGGTCTTCTGTAATTCGAGGACCTTCTCCTCAACCGTGTCTCGCGCAATTAGCCTGTACGCGAAGACTTGTCGCGTCTGCCCGATGCGGTGAGCCCGATCCACCGCCTGCGCTTCCACCGCCGGGTTCCACCATGGATCGAGAAGGATCACGTACTCGGCGGCCGTGAGGTTCAAACCCAGGCCGCCGGCTTTCAGGCTGATCAGGAAGAGCCGGCAATCTGCGTCGTTCTGGAAGTGTTCCACGTGCGCCTGCCGGTCGCGCGTAGCGCCGTCCAGATACTCGTAAGCGACACCGTCGGCATCCAGATGGTTTCGCACGATCCTGAGCAGGCTCGTGAACTGCGAGAACACCAGCGCTTTGTGCCCCCCCTCGATGACCTCGCGCAGTTGTTCCAGGAGCACGTCCAGCTTGGCGCTGCTTTCTCCGTTGCGCTTTGGGTCGATCAGACCGGGATGACAGGCGGCCTGACGCAGGCTACTAAGTGGGAACCGGCCTATAGGAACGATTTGCTCTCCGCCGGTAAACCGATATTACGGAGGCCCAAATCACAAATCAAGTGCTTTCTATTGGCCGATTCCATCATTTATTGGCCGATTCTCTCACTGCCGACAGCGGGAACCGCCGCCTGGACGGAGACCTGGCCGGCCCGATTCGCTTGTGTGAGCGCGCGCCCGCGGCCTCCGATAGCCCAGCGGTGTAACGCCGTGGAGTCTCTTGAAGTCTCTCGTGAAATGGCTGAGATCCGCGACGCCGGCCTCCCATGCTACTGCTTTGACACTGAGCTCCGTGTTCAGTAACAGGTACTCGGCCAGGCGCATTCGGGCCAGTTTGAGTGCAGCCATCGGGGGATTCCCGGTTTCGCGCCCGGAACAGCCGCTCGAAATGGGAATCGCTGACGCCAAGATGGCAGGCGATCGCATGCACCGAGAGCGGTTCCCGGAGGCGAGACGCCATGAACTCTAGTGCCTCCCGCACCCGGCCGTCGACTACGGAGGCGGAAACTGCATTGAATCCCGACTCTCCTGCCCACTGCGGGGTTGAACCAGTACGGTTCATAGCGCTGATGATAGATACCAGCCCCGCTCGCGGAAAGGCAAGATAAAAAGCAACATAATAGTACATATTTCCTGTAAATTCTTGCTAAAAGGGTGCTTCATTGAGCCAAAATTCCCGGGTCATTACTTAGAGGCCCCACGGCGGCCCAGCGGCCTCTGACAGGCACCAGGAGAGGCGCCCGCCCGCGCCCCATCGTAAACTGGTGTTTCATGGTCTTTCGCCACGCCATGTGCAACGAAGCTTTCGAAGGGCTCCGGTTCGCCGATGTCTGCCGGGCCGTCCGTCAGGCCGGCTACACGGGCATCGAAATCGCGCCCTTCACCCTGTCGGAAAATCCCGTGGAGATTGCCGCCAGCGCGCGCCAGGAGTATCGCGACATCATGGCCGCGGAAGGCCTCGCCTTCGCCGGCCTGCACTGGCTGATGGTCACCCCCAGGGGCCTGCATGTGACCGCGCCCGATGCCGGCCTGCGGGCGCGGAGTTGGCAGCACATCCGCGGCCTGATCGACCTCTGCGCCGACCTGGGCCCCAGCGGCGTGATGGTCTTCGGCTCGCCCCAGCAGCGGCGCGCCGCGGGCGGCCTCTCCCCCGCCGAGGCCACGCGCCACTTCATCGACGGCCTCGCCGGGGTCGCGCCGCACGCCGCCATGCGCCGGGTGACCGTGCTGGTGGAAGCCCTGCCGGCCGGCCAGTGCGACGTGGTGCAAACCCTCGCCCAGGCGGCCGAAATCGTGCGCGAGATATCGAGCCCGGCCGTCGCAACCATGTTCGACGTGCACAACGCCATCGATGAGCAGGAGCCGCACGCGGCGCTGGTGGAGCGCTACTTCGACCACATCCGGCACATCCACGTCAACGAGCTCGATGGGCGCCATTGCGGCGCGGGAAGCTACGATTTCAAGCCCCTCTTCGAGGTCCTCGGGCGCCGCCAGTATGCGGGCTGGATTTCGCTCGAGGCCTTCGACTTCACCCCCGGCGGGGAGCGGATCGCGAATGAATCCCTGCGCCACCTGGAAAGCGAGATCGCGACACTGCCGGTATGAGCCACTACGTTGTCACCGGAGGCGCGGGGTTTATCGGCTCCGCCATTGTGCGCGGCCTGCTGCGCGAGGGCGCGGGCCGCGTGGTGGTGATCGACAATCTGCTCACCGGGCGCGAAAGCAACCTCGAGGAGGTCCGCGGACAGATCGAGTTCCACGGCGCCGACATCCGCCGCTACGAGGAGATCGCGCCCCTGATCCGCGGCGCCGCGGTGGTGTTTCACGAGGCCGCCATTCCCTCCGTGCCGCGCTCCATCGACGACCCCCAGCCGTCGCACGAAGTGAACATCGACGGCACGTTTAATGTGCTGCGCGCGGCGCGCGAAGGAAACGCCGGCCGCCTGGTCTACGCCGCGTCCTCCTCCGCCTACGGCGATACCGACGTGCTGCCCAAGGTGGAAACCATGGCGCCGCGTCCCAAATCGCCCTACGCGCTGCAGAAACTGGTGGGCGAGTACTACTGCAACATCTTCGCCGGGGTCTATGGCCTGGAAACGGTAGCGCTGCGCTACTTCAACGTCTATGGCCCGCGCCAGGACCCCTCGAGTCCCTACTCCGGCGTGCTTTCGCTCTTCATGAAGGCGGTCCTCGAGCGCCATTCCCCCACCATCTTCGGCGATGGCGAACAGTCCCGCGACTTCACTTATGTGGACGACGTCGTGGCGCTCAATCTCAAGGCGGCCCGCGCCGGCGGCGTTTCGGGCCAAGTCTATAACGCCGGCAACGGCGGCCGCATCACCCTGAACCAGGCCTGGGCGCTGCTGCAGAAAATCGAAGGTGTGGAGATTCCCGCCATCCACTGGCCGCCGCGCGCAGGCGACGTGCGCGACTCCGAAGCCGACACCGCCGCCGCGGTGCGCGACCTCGGCCACGCGCCGCGCTTCTCGTTTGCCGACGGCTTGCGCCTCACGCTGGAATGGTACCGGCGGAATGGCGATGGGCGGCCGTGAAGGAGTCTTTTTATGCCGGATGTTGCGCCATTTGTCCCCACCCCCGATCAGATCCTCGAGGCTTGCATGAGATACGCGCTAACCGGTTTCAGCCGCATGGGCGACGGTGGCGGCTCCGTCGGCCGGGAGACGGCCATCGACAAGGTCCGATTCGAGTTCATCGCCGGCCATGAGGCCCGCCAGATTGGCGTCGGCCTGCTGTTCTGGGACGGCCGCGAGGAGGCGAACGAAGAGCGCCTGGCTTTCTTCACCGGCAACGGCCGCGAGCAGGCCATCAAAGACCGCTTTGCCGCCGGGCTGCCGGGGATGGGGCCGCCCGAGGGAACCTGGCATACCGGCCAGGCCGCCGGCGCACCGTGGCGCTCCCTCGCTTTCTTGCTGGAGCCGTATATCGAGGTCGACCAGCGGTGGCCCGATCCCGATCAGGTCCGGCGGCAGCGCAACCTCACGCGCATGATGGAAGCCATGCGCATCCTGATGGCGGCGGTGGACCCGATTCTCCGCGAATACTGCGCCGCAAGGCATTGATCTGAAAGCCGATAGCCGATAGCCTCCCCACCCCTCTAGTTCCCGGCTCATACCGCCGATAAGAAGAGCGAGACCTCCGGTTCACCGGTGTCTTCGCGAGGAAGACTTTGACTTGGCTTGCAGGATTGACGGTGTTTCTGTGCGTCTGCTCCGCCTTCGGCGCACAGTCCGATGGAGCGCCGCAGAAGGCCGCCAACGAACAGGTATTGTTTGGCGACCTCCCGGCCGTGGAGGCGGCGTCTTTGCATGCCCAGACGCTGGCCGAGGCCCCGGCAAATGTCAGCGTCATCACCGCCGAACAGATCCGCCGGTACGGATACCGCACGCTCGCCGAGGCCCTCGCCTCGGTGCGCGGTTTCTACGTGACCTACGACCACACCTATCACTACGTGGGCGTGCGCGGCATTTCGCCGCCCGGCGATTTCAACACCCGCTATCTGGTGATGCTCAACGGCCACCCGCTCACCGACAACATCTACAACGCGAACGGCTCCTTCGGCCAGGATTTCGGCCTGGACATGGACCTGGTGGAGCGCATCGAGATCGTCCGCGGGCCCACCTCGGCGCTGTACGGCTCCAATGGCATGCTGGCCAATATCAATGTCGTGACGCGATCGCCGGTGGATGGCGAGCGGATGCGCGCAGCCATGGAAACCGATTCGGCGGGCGAGCGCAAGCTCTCGCTTTCCTCTTCGCTATACCTGGGGCGCGGAGCCAATCTTCTGGTTTCCGGCTCGGCATTCAACAATACCGGCACTTCGTTTCCGCTCGATGGTTTCGACCTGCCTCCGGGGGTGACCGGTCCGGTTGCCAACGCCGATGGCGAACGCGGCTACCACGCCTTTGCCAATCTCATCTGGCACAACTGGAGTTTCACCGGCTATTTCAACTCCCGCGACAAGCAGCCGCCGGTGGGGGTGGGCTCGAGCCTGGCCGGCGATTCCGCGCAGCACGTGGTCGACGGCCGCAACCTGATCGGTGCGAATTACCGGCGCCAGGCGGGCCCGGGAGAGATCCGCTGGCAGATTTACTACGACCAGTACCGCTACCAGGACCACTTCGATTACCGGTACGACGGCGCCATCGCGCCGGTGTGCGACTTCAACCGCGGCGACTGGCTCGATTCCAAGCTGACCTACGAGATGCCGGTGCGGCATCTGGGAATTCTGACCGTGGGGATGGAGGGTTTCTGGGACCTCCGCGCCGAGCAGTACAACATGGAAGACGGAAGCAGGCTGGATTACACCAACCGGCCGGATCGCGGCGCCGCCCTCTTCGCCCAGCAGGAGTTCGCGCTTTCGCCGCGCTGGAAACTGTCGGGCGGCGTGCGCCTGGACAATACCCGCTACTTTGGCCGCTTCATCTCCCCGCGCGTGGCGGCGGTCTACCAGAGTTCGCCCGGTACCGTCTACAAACTGGTCTACGGGAGGCCATTCCGCAATCCCAGCGCGTTCGAGCAGTTCTATAGCGACGGCCTCTCCTACGTGGCGGCCGCTCCCCTGGTCCCCGAACTGGCGAACACCTTCGAAGCGTCCATGGAGCGCCAGGTGGGGCGCGGCTGGACCTTCGCCGCCAACGCGTTTCATTACCGCCTCGACAGAGTGATCGAAGCCGTGACACTCGATAGTGGCGCCCAGCAGTATCGCAACGCCGCCCAAGACCGCTCCACGGGTCTCGAGCTGGAACTCACCGGCAAACTGTGGGACCGCGTGGAGGTGTCCGCCAGCACCGCCCTGGCGGAGGCTTTCGGCGGCCGGCCCGCCGTGGCGCTGGCCAACTCGCCGCGGCAGGTGTCCAAAGTCCGTTTGGGAGTACCCGTCTTCCGCAACCGCCTCTTCTTCGCGGGAGCCCTGCAGTATATCTCGGCGCGTAACGCCTGGAGTGGGGCCCGGCTGGGCGGGGCGCCGCTCGCCGATTTCACCGCCACGGCGCGCATCCATTCGCGCTTCGACCTCCAGGCGGGGGTGCGCAATGCGCTCGACCGCCGCTATGAGGATCCCATCTTTCTGGCGGTCGACCGCATGCGCGGCGATGGACGGTCGGCCTTCCTGAGACTGGTCTGGCGCGTATGGGAGTGATCCGCGTTCTGGTAGCGGTTCTGTTGGCCACGGCCTCGCCCGCGGCGGCGCCGGGCGACATCCTGGTGGCGTACGAGTCCGGGGTGGATGCCTACGCCGAGGCGTTGCAGGGACTGAGCGCCGTCCTGGGGCCGAACGCCTTTCGCGCCCTGGACCTGCGCGCGGGCAACCACGATCTGGGCCAGGCGCTGGCCGCCCGCGACATCCGCCTGGTAGTCGCCGTGGGAAGCCGCGCGCTGGCCGAAGTGCAGTCGCACCACGGCGCGGCGCCGGTGATCGCGACCATGGTGCTGCGCCCCGGCGAGGCGGACGCCTCCGGAGGCCACGTAGATCTGGATCTGCCCCTTTCCGCGCAGTTGCAAGCCATGCGCGCGTTGTTGCCGCAGCGCCTGCGCGTGGGCATCCTGCGCAACCCCGCTCGCTCCCGCTACTCGGCGGAGGCGCTCGAGGCGCGGGCGCGCAAGGAAGGCTATGCCGCCATCGTGGTCGATTGCGGCGGGCCCGGCAGCCTGCTGAAGGCCGTGGGCTCCCTAAAAGGAAAGGTCGATTTCCTGTTGTGCTTCCCCGACCCCGACCTGTACAATCCCGTGACCATCAAGCCGCTGCTGGTGGCCACCCTGGAGGACCGCCTGCCGATCGTGGGATTCTCTCCCGCGTTCGTGCGCGCCGGGGCCGCCGCCGGCATCTATCCCGACTACCGCGAGACCGGACGGCAGACCGGGGAAATGGCCCTGCGCGTCCTGCGCGGCGAGGATCGCGGCGCCTCCGAGGGACCCCGCAAAATTCACATTGCCGTGAACCAGCGCGTGGCGCGCCTGCTGGGCGTCGATTTCCGGACCGGCGCCCTCCCGGTGGAGGTGCTGCGGTGAAGCGCGCCCTCCAACAGAGCCTGCTGGCGCGTGTGCTCACCGCCAACCTGGCGCTTGCCACCCTCACCGTGGTCAGCCTCACCGCACTCTTCCTCTGGGCCTACAGCCGGGACCTCGACTTGCAGATCTCGGGGCGCGCCCAAGCCCTGGCCGAGTTCCTCGCCGCCCAGAGCCAGTTTGCCATGCTGGTGGGGGACCGTCCGGAGTTGGAGCGCATCGCCCACAACGCCCTGTCGAGCGACGAGGTGCTCTTCGTGGAACTCGCCGACGCGCAGGGGGACGAACCCGTGTTCGCCAGCCGCGATGGATTCGCGCGGCGTGCCCACCGCCCCAGCGTCATCGAGGTGAGCCGCCGCGTCCCCGGGCCGGCGTATGAGGGGGGCCGCATCGGGTGGGAAGCGGGCTCCCACGTACCCGCTCCCGGTCCCCCGCATCTGGGCGTGGTGCGGTTGGGAATCTCTCCGCAAAAGGAGTATGCCGCCCGCACGCGCCTCGTCTGGATCACCGCCGGGATGGCCATCGCCTGCCTGCTGGCCGCCGCGGCGGTCCAGATCCTCGAGCTGCGAACCCTTCTGCGGCCGCTCCAGTCCCTTACGGAATTCACCCGCCGGGCGGCCGGCGGCGACCTGAGCGGGCGGGCCGAAGTGGTGCGCTCCGATGAAGTCGGGCGGCTCACCATGGCCTTCAATACCATGATGGAACGGCTGGGTGCGACGCTGGTTTCCAAGGACGCGGCCGAAGCCGCCGATGCCGCCAAGAGCCGCTTCCTGGCCAACATGAGCCACGAGCTGCGCACCCCGCTCAACGCCGTAATCGGGTACAGCCAGTTGCTCCAGGAGGTCTGCGCGGAGCGCGCCCTCGAAGGCCTGACGTCCGACCTCGCCAAAATCGAGCGCGCCGGCGGCATGCTGCTCGACCTCGTCAACCAGGTGCTGGATTTTTCCAAAGCCGAGGCCGGCAGAATCGAGCTGCACCCGGAGACGTTCGACGTCCACGCGGTGATTCAGGATGTCATGGCCACCGTCGGCCCGCAGGCTTTGCAGAACCGCAACCGCCTGTTCATCCGCACCGGCGGCCCGGTGGAAATCCACGCCGACTTGACCCGCTTCCGTCAAAGCCTCCTGAACCTGGTGGCCAATGCCTGCAAGTTCACAACCGATGGAGACGTCTCGGTGGAGGCGCGGCGCGAGCGATCGGGGCCGCAGGATTGGGTGGTGGTGGCCGTCCAGGACACGGGCATCGGGATCGGCCCCGAACAGCGCGCCAGACTGTTCCAGGCCTTCACGCAGGCCGATGCTTCCACCACCCGAAAGTACGGCGGCACCGGGCTCGGCCTGGCCATCAGCCGCAAGATGTGCCGCATGATGGGCGGCGACATTTGGGTGGAGAGCGAATTGGGAAAAGGATCGAATTTCGTGATGCGGATCCCGGCGAAAATGTCGCCGCCAGGGTCCCCGGAGGAGGGTTATGTCGCACCCCGCGCGGCTGCTGTTAGTGGATGACGATGAAATGAACCGGGACGTGCTCAGCCGGAGGCTGCTTCGCAAAGGGTATGAAGTGGAGCTGGCGGAGGACGGGCAGCAGGCGCTGGACCTGGTGGCCAGCCGTCCGTTCGATCTGGTGCTGCTCGATAACATGATGCCCGGCCTCAGCGGCATCGAGGTGCTGCGGCGCATCCGCCGCACCGAGGCCGGCAACGAGCTGCCCATCATTATGGTGACCGCGCAGCACGAAAGCGAAAACGTGGTGGCCGCCCTGCAATTGGGCGCCAACGACTACATCACCAAGCCGGTGGATTTCGCCGTGGCGCTGGCGCGCATCGAATCGCGGCTGGCCCTGTCCGCCGCCTCCCGCGAGCTCCGCCGCGCCCGCGACCTCTACCGGCTGGCCTCGCGCGCCTCCGAAGACGGTTTGTGGGACTGGGATGTCAACTCGGGCCGGGTCTACTATTCTCCCCGCTGGAAGTCGTTGCTGGGGTTCTCGGAAGGGGAAATTGGCGACCGGGTGGAGGAGTGGTTCAGCCGCGTTCATCCCGGCGACCTGCCCGCTGTGCGCGCGGAAGTGGCATCGCTGCTGGAGGGCCGCGGCGGCAGCCTGGAAATCCGTTACCGCATACGCCACAAGGACGGCCGGTACCGCTGGATGGAAAACCGGGGCGGGGTATCCCGCGATACCGCCGGCCGCGCTCTCCGCATGGCCGGATGCCAGACGGACATCACCGCCCGCCAGACCATCGATGCGGAGACGTCGCTGCCCAACCGGCTGTGGCTCGAAGAGGAGCTGCGGGCCGCCGCGGAAAGGCCCTCCGATCCTGGTCCGGCCGGCCCGGAAAGGCCCGGCCTTCTGCTGTGCGAGCTCGATGGCTTCGACCAGATTGACGAGGCGCTCCCCGACGGACGGGTGGGCCACCTCATGGCCGCCGTGGCGGAGCGCCTCCGCGGCGTGCTCACCTCCATGCCCGAAGCGGCGTCGCTGGCGGCGTGCCGTCCGGCCGACCGGCAATTCGCCGTCCTGCTGCGGCAGGCGCCCTCTGTCGACTATGCGCGGGTGCTCGCCGGCCGCATCCAGTCCGCTTTGAACGAGCCCTTTTCTCTGGATGGAGAAACCCTGTTTGCCACCGTCGGCGTCGGCATCGCGCTGGCTGGCAACTCGACCGGTGATCCGTTGCTGCGCGATGCCAGCGCCGCCCTGCGTTACGCGCTCGAACACGGCAAGGGGCGCATCGAAGTATTTCAAAAGGAGCTGCGCGAGCACGACCGCCAGACGCTCCGCCTGGAGAGCGATCTCCGCCAAGCCGTGGAGCGGCGGGAATTCGAGGTGCACTACCAGCCCAAAGTGAACCTGGAGTCGGGCGAGATCGCCGGCTTCGAGGCGCTGGCGCGCTGGAATCGCCCCGGCACCGGCATGGTGATGCCCGATCTTTTCATAGCCACCGCGGAGCGGACCGGGCTTATTGTGGCCCTCGGCACGCAGGTGCTGGAGCGTGCCTGCTCCGACACCGTCGAACTGCGCCGCTCCTATCCGCACCTGACCGTCAGCGTCAATGTTTCCGGGCGCCAGTTCGCCGAGCCGGACCTGGTGGAACAGGTGGCCCGCTGCCTGGCCTCCACCGGCCTGCCGCCGTGCGCGCTGCACCTGGAGATCACCGAGAGCATGGTGATGGAGGCTCCCGAGAATGCCCGCATCGTGTTGCACCGGCTGCGCGATATGGGAGTGGAGCTGAAGCTGGACGATTTCGGAACGGGCTATTCCTCGCTGTCCTACCTGCACCGGTTCCCCTTCGACGTCCTCAAGATCGACCGCTCCTTTGTGGCGCGCCTCACCGAGGGCGCCCAGGGCATCGAAATCCTGCGGGCCATCGTCGACATGGCGCGCTCGCTGCACATGACGGTCGTCGCCGAAGGAGTCGAGACCCAGGAACAGGCGATTTTGCTGAAGGCGCTGGGATGCCCCTATGCCCAGGGGTATCTGTTCTCCCCGCCGGTCGGCCTGGCGTGCCTGCGGGAGCTCCTGCCGGCCAGGTTTCCGGTAGCCGCCACGGCGCTGACGAACACGAGGTGCTAACACGATGGCCAAGCTACTCCTAGTGGAAGACAACCCCGTAAGCCGCGACCTGCTGGTCCGCCGCCTGGCGAACCTCGGCTTTGAGATGTTCGAGGCCGCCAACGGGCGCGAAGCTCTGCTGGCCGCCAAGGAACATCGCCCGCACCTGATCCTGATGGATCTCGATATGCCCGTAATGGATGGCCGCGCCGCCATGCGCGCCCTACGCAGCGACTGGGCAACCTACCGCATCCCGATCATCGTGCTCACCGCGCTTTCCTCGGCCAAGGATGTCGCCGACGCGGTCGCCTCCGGCTGTTACTCCTATGAGACCAAGCCGGTGGTGATGCGCCGGCTGGTGGAGCGGATCGAGGAGGCGCTCCAATTGGCCAGTCCCCCGAAGGAGCCGGCCGCCGGCTGATCGAATCCCCGCCGGCTCCCTGCGGAGGCGGACCTCCGGGGCTTGTCGGGGTGCCCGGGTGCCGGCGCAGATTCTCGACGGCCTTAGCCGGCTAGACCGCCGGCGCCTTGCGCGAGTATTTTTTCACCACGGCCACGCCGGCGAAAATGACGGTCATGGCCAGCGCCTCGCGCGTGCCGAAGGGTTCGCGGTAGAACAGCCAGCCGAGGCCCACCGCCACCACCGCGTTCACATAAGGATAGATGGAGACAATCGCCACCGGCAGCCGGTCCAAGGCGTAAACATAGGCGCTGTATCCTACGATCGATCCGAAACAGACCAGATACCACAGGGCCGAAACGCCGCGCGCGCTCCAGTGGATGGGCGCCTCGTGAATCGCCAGCGCAAACGGCGCCAGGATCAACCCGGCCGCCAGTTGTTGCACGGCGCCGGCAATGATCGGATGGGCCTGGCCCGCCTGGCGCCGCTGGTAAATCGATCCGAACGACCATCCGGCCATGCCGATCTGCAGGATGAGAAAACCATGGAGCACGCTTCGGTCGATGGCGTGCGCGTGCAGGTCCGGGGTGAACAGCAGCGACGCGCCGGCCAGGCCTACCGCCATGCCCGCGATGGTGGGTGCGTGGAGGCGTTCTCCGCCCGGCAGCAGCGCTTCGGCTCCCACCATCCAGAACGGCGAGATGGTGATGATCAGGCCCGCCATGCCGCTGGGAATGATGACTTCGGCGAAGACCAGCGCGCCGTTGCCGATCCCCAATGTCAGGAAGCCGCTGAAGCACGCCGCCAGCAGTTCCCGCCCGCGCGGCAGATAGATCCCGCGCACTCTCGCGAACAAAAGCAGGATGGACCCGGAAAGCAGGTAGCGCAGCGACACCAGGACCAGGGGAGGAAACGATTCCAGCGACATGCGGATGCCCAGGTACGTGGTGCCCCAGAAGAAACACACCGCTGCCAGCGCCACATAAGGCTTGAAGAGAGGATGCCGCCGCAATGCTTCAGCGTAACATCTGCCGCCAGGTCAGACCGCCTGCGCCTGCGATTGCGCCACCTGTGCGCCGGGCAGCCGGAAACTGAACCGCGCCCCATGGCCGTCCACCGCGTCCACCCACATGTCTCCGCCGTGGTCCAGCACAGTCTGGCGCGACAGCGCCAGGCCTAGGCCCAGCCCGTTGCGCTTCCCGGCGGTCACGAACGGTTGGAACAGCTTGGAGCGGATCTCGGGCGCGATGCCGGGGCCGTTATCTTCCACGTGCACCACCACGGAACCCTTCTCCAGGGCCGCGGTAATCCGCACCTCCCCGCCCTCCGGCATGGCTTCGAGCGCGTTGCCGATCAGGTTCATGAAGGTCCGCTCCACGCGGTTGCGCTCGAGCGGCAGTTCGATGTCGGACGGAATGGTCATGCTGATCTTCACCGCCTGCGCTTCGGCCGCCACCGCCAGCGCTTCGCACGCCGCCGCCGCCACGTCCCGCAGACGGCATGGCTCCGGCTGGAGACTCTTTCCCCGCGATACGTTCAGCAAGTCCTGCAACAGCTCCTGGATGCGCCGCGAGGCGCGGTAGATGTTGCCCGCCAGCCGCTTGACGTGGGCCGGCGGCAGGTCGGCATCCACCAGCATCTCCGAGCCGCCGTAAATCGCCGCCAGCGGGTTGCGCAGATCGTGGACGATGGAGCTCGACAGCCGCCCGATGGTGGAAATGCGCTCCTGGCGGATGAGGTCTTCGCGCGCCTGGCGGATGGAGGCGCACATGGTGTTAAAGGTGCGCGCCAGGCGGCCAATTTCGTCGTCGCTGTGCACCTCCACGGAAATGGCATAGTTCTGATGCGCCACTTCCGCCGCCGCCAGGTCGAGCTGCTTCACCGGCTCCACGATGCGCCGCGCCAGCAGATAGGTCAGCAGGAAGCCCGCCGACATGGCCACCAGCCACAGCAGAACGATTTTGGTGTACAGCCCGGTAATGCGATGGCGGGCATTCTCAAACGACCGCAGAATGTAAATCTTGCCGACCTCCTGGCCGGTGATGTCCAGCAGCGGCGTCTCGAAACGCGCATACTCCTCCACGCCGTCGCTCACCCGCTCCTTCTCGCGCGTCTTCCGCAAATTGGCCCGCACCGTCTCGGTGGCCCGCGGATTCAAGGTGGAGGCGATCACGCGCCCCGGCGTGAGGAACAGAAACTCGCTGCCCCCGGTGGCCTTCTGGAGACCCTGCGCCACCAGCGCATCCACTTGATACCCCACCACCAGGGCATTGATGAGGGTCTCCTGGCCGCTGCTGGACTGCACGTAAACCGGCGTGACGGAGACGTGGTACAGCTCGTCGTCCTGCAGGAAGAAGCCGGAGGCAAAAGGCGTGGATCCCGTCGGCCGCTGCGTCGGAAAATTGGCCTTGGCGACCACGTTCAGGCTCTCCAGCCGGGAGAGCCGCGTCACCCCGCCCAGCGACGCCATGACCCTGCCCACGGGGTCCGTCACCAGGAAAATGGCGTTCAGGTCGGAGACCCTCTTCCACAGCTCGCCCGCGGCATCCTTGATGGTGGCCTCGTCGCGCGTGGTGAACGCCGCGCGCACGTCCGACATGGTGCTGATGATTTTGCCCACGTAAGACAGCAAATCGGCCCGCGACTGCAACAGAGACCGGTACGCCGCGGAGCTGGCCCGCACCTCTTCTTCCAGGCTGTCCGACATGGTCCGGTTGATATTGGCCAGCACAATCTCTCCGGTGAAGGCGAACAACGCCGTGACCGCCACCGACGTGGAGAGCAGGATCTTCCACAACAGGGACAGCTCCGAAAATCGCCAGCGCTTCATTTCGGGGCCCCCGGATAACTGGCGCTATTCGGCGCCGGCGGATACTCTTTGCCGTACTTGTTGGGGTGCGGCGCCGGAATGAAGCCGGTCTCGGTGACGGAAATCAGCGGCAGCGTCAGCCCGCCCTCGGGCACGGTGACCTCATGTTCGAGAAAGTGGAGATTGTCCTCCAGAGCGCGCTCGTGATAGATGTGCAGGTTGTATCGCCCCGGCGGAACGTTGGCGATGCTGAACCGGCCGGTCGCCTCCGTCACCGCGAACCAGGGCGTATCCACCACGGCGATGATGGCGCTCATGGTGGGGTGGATATTGCAGAAGACGCGCACGATTCCCGGGCGTTTCAGGAGAATCGGCTTGCTCGTCCCCGGCGGATAGAGGCCCAGGTCGAATGCCTGCCCGCTGAAGTTGGAAAACGCGTTGTGGTAGACCAGGTCGTCGTTGGGGAAGTCCACCGAGCTCCCCACGGAGATCGCCACCACGTGGGGGATGAAACGCTTATCCCGCTGGATCATTTTTTCGCGCTTGGGCACCAGCGCCGGCGCCGGCCGGTCCACCGGCTCCAGCCAGATGACCACGCCGGAATAGTCCTTGCGCCGGCGCGCCGCGCCGTCCTTGGAATTGGCGAGCTCCACTTCGCCTTTCACCGCCGCGGCGCGCGCCGGCCGGGGCTGCGCCAGCGAGAGCAGCAGGCTAAAAGAAATAACCAAGCGCCAGATCATAGTGATTGTTCAACCGTGTTCCCTGCGCGATGCGGACCGTGCGCACCTGCGTCGTCTCCAGCCCCAAAACAACGTTGGGCGCCAGGTGGTAATACAGGTTGCCTCCCCACAACAGATTCTTTCCGATGCTGCCGGGCACCAGTTCCCCATTGTCATCGTCCTGCTGTCCGGTAAACAGGTGGAAGTCCAGCCGTTTCGCCGCGTGGATGGTGAACTGCCCCCATCCCCCGCGGCTGTGTACCGCCTCCGCCAGCCCGTTTTCGATGCCAAAGCCCTGCTTGACCGCCGACCCCAGAAGCGCCACGTTCTGGCCGGTAAAGAAGGCCCCGCTAAACTCCACCCGCTGCCAGGGGTTGAAGAACCAGTCGAGCGAGAAAACCTGGGAAGGGATCGACATGCCGCCGATATGGGTCGTGCTGACGTGGAACCCCGGGGCGAATTCCAGCCGCCGCTCGTCGTCGAAATTGTGGTAGAACTCGAAACGGCCCTCCAGCCCCGGACGAGCCCGTTCCACCGAGCCCCCCGGCTCGCTTCCCGCGTAGGGGCCGATTTCGTTGGTCTGCACCACCCCCAGGCGCGCCCGCAGTCCGGTGGCCGCCGCAAACGAAAAATCCTGCTCCACGCGGACCTGCGGCACCCAGAGCCACAGGTTGCCCGTGCTGGTCAGCGGGGAAACGCCCATCTGGGCCAGCGAATTCGGCTCGCGCGGGTTGAAGATGGGCTTCTCGATGCCCGCCAATACGCTGCGGTCCTTCCAGTCGATTTCGAGCGATGCCGTGCGCAGCCGCATAAACTGGTCCAGGGTTGTCGAGCCGTCAAAAAAGTCCATGTAAACCGAGCCGTGAACGTCGCCTCCCCAAAGGGTGTTCGGGCCGCGGAACTCCAGCCCCAGTATGGTCTGCCGCACGCCGGCGCCGGAGCGGGCCGCGCCCGGCTGCGCCGCCGCTACCGTCGGATAGTCGGCAGTGCCCCCGCTCTGCCGGGAATTCGCGAACGCGTTGAACAGCGCGATCCCCGTGAAGCGCACCGGGAACTTCTGCGACGATTCCACCTTGGTCTGCGCCTGCTCCTCGATCCTCTGTTCCGCGATGTCGAGCCGCTCCGCCACGGTGGGCTGCCCCGCCACCGCCGCCTCGGGAGCAGCCTTGGCCTCCACGGCGGCGCCGCCGCTCGCGCCCTGGTTGCCGCGCACCGCCGCCAGTTCCGCGCGCAGCGCCTGCACCTCCTCGGAGAGCTTGCTGTTGGCCCGCTCCAGCCGGTCGAGCCGCTCGAGAACCGGGGCCAGTTCCGGGGATGTTTGCGCGCCGGCCAACAGCGGCCACGTCAGCAGCGCCAGCATAGACAACTTGGAAGGTAGCATCATCGGAGTATCTGCTCCAATTTCCGCCGCACCTCGGCGGGCGAGTACGGTTTGGGGAAAAATGCGTTCACGCCCAGGCGGGCGATTCGTTCCGGCGTCGCCGGATCGGTATCGGCGCTGACCACGATGATCGGCGTCGCCGCCAGCCTGCGGTCCGCGCGCACGCGCCGGATCAGCTCAAAGCCATCCATGCGCGGCATGTTCAAATCCGTGACGATCGCCGTGATGGCCGGGCCCGGCCCGTTCAGAATGCGCAGGGCTTCCACCGCCGAGGGAGCCACCAGCACCGACAAACCCCCAATCCCCAAGAGCGCGATCTCGAGCGTCGCCGCGGCGTTTTCCGAATCCTCGACAATCAGGACGGCACGGGCGCCGTCGGCCAGATCGGACATCATGTTAATTGTCCCTCATCGCACAGTTCCCTTGGCAGTGGGAAAACTACGGCATCCGCGGGCGTTGCGGATGGTAGCGCCGGAGCTGATGAGCCGAAAGGTCCCTACGGCACAAAACGATAGCCCACACCATGTACGGTCAGGAAATGGCGCGGCGAGTTGGGGTCCGGCTCCAGCTTCTGGCGCAGCTTCACCACATGGGCATCCACGGTGCGCGTATTGGGGAAGAACTCGTAGCCCCACACCGAGTTCAGGATCATGTCGCGGGTCAGCGGCCGGTCGGGATTATGCAGGAAGTAACACAGCAGGTTGTATTCCGCCGGCGTCAATTTCAGCTCCTCGCCGCGCCGGGTCACAATGCGCCGTTCGAAATCGATCTCCGCGTCGGAGAATCGCGCCACCTTGCGCGCATCCGGCGCCGCGCGGCGCAACACCGCGCGGATCCGCGCCATCAGCTCGCGCGTCCCGAACGGCTTGACCATGTAATCGTCGGCGCCGATTTCGAGCAGCAATACCTTGTCCAACTCGTCGCCTGCGGCGCTCAGCACGATAATGGGAGTGTCCACGTGGGCATTGCGCAGTTGCTTGCAAATTTCGATCCCGCTCATCCCCGGCAACCGCAGATCCACCAGAACGAGGTCCGGTTTCATGGTCACTGCCTTATCGAAGCCGTCACGGCCATCGCCCGACAGGACCGCGCGAAAGCCTTCCTGCTCCAGCATCACCCCGATGGTGTCGCGGAGGCTTTCGTCGTCGTCTATCACGAGAATCGTCTGCATCGGTTTTCTTGATTGTATCGAATTCAACAAGATGCTAGGCGCGAATTGCTATACTCATCGAAACAACGGTAACAACCGCAGAGTGTACTCATGCGAGTCACGGTGATTGGAACGGGCTATGTCGGCACCGTCACGGGCGCGTGCCTGGCCTATCTGGGCCACCACGTGACTTGCGTCGACACCGATGAGTCGAAAATCGCCACACTGCAACGTGGCGAATCGCCCATTTATGAGCCCCACCTGGATACCATGCTGAAGCTGGCCCCGCGCTCCGGCGCCATCGACTTTGCGGTCGAATTGGCCGGTGCGGCGGCGGCGAGCGAGGTGATCTTCATCGCCGTCGGAACTCCGCCCCTGGCCACGGGCGAAGCCAACCTGGAATACCTGGAAGCCGCCGCCCATAGTATTGGCGCCGCCATGGACAGCTCCCGCTTCCGCGTGGTGGTGAATAAATCCACCGTTCCGGTGGGAAGCGGCAACCTGGTGGAGACGCTGGTGCGGGAGGGACTCGCCGATGCGCACCCGGCCGCCGGCGGCAAAGTCCGCTTCGGCGTCGCCAGCAACCCCGAGTTTCTCCGCGAGGGCTCGGCGGTCGCCGATTCCCTCTATCCCGACCGCATCGTGGTGGGCGCATCCGATGAAACCACCCTCGCGATCATGCGCGAGCTCTACCGCCCGGTGGTGGCGCAGAGCTTCGAACCACCTCCCGGCGTGCCCCGGCCGCCTGCTCTGACCGCCGTGCCCCTCGTTACCACTTCGCTCACCAGCGCGGAGATGATCAAGTACGCCGCCAATGCGTTCCTCGCCATGAAGATCGGCTTCGCCAACGAGATCGCCAATATCTGCGAGCGAGTGGGCGCCGAAGCCACCGAGGTCATGGCCGGAATCGGGCTCGATTCGCGAATCGGGTCCCGCTTCCTCAACCCTGGTGTCGGCTGGGGCGGCAGTTGTTTCGGAAAGGACGTCCGGGCGCTCCTCCACACCGCGCGAGAATACGGCTACGACAGCCGCCTGCTGCAAGCCTCGCTGGACGTCAATACCGCGCAACGCCAGATGGTGATCCAGAAACTGCAGGAGAAGCTGTACATCCTGAAGGGCCGCGCCATCGGTTTGCTGGGCCTCGCCTTCAAGCCCGATACCGACGACCTGCGCGACGCTCCCAGCCTGCACATCGCCGAACGCCTGCTGCAAATGGGCGCCCGCGTAAAAGCCTACGACCCCGTCGCCATGAAGGCCTGCCGCGAACAACGCCCCGATCTCAAGATCCGCTACTGCGAATCGGCGCGGGAACTGGCCGCCGAATCCGATGCCCTGGTCGTGGTTACCGAGTGGCGCGAGTTCCAGACTCTCGACCTGGCCGGCCTGGCGCGCTCCATGACCACTCCCATCCTGGTGGACGGCCGCAATCTTTTCGCCGCCGAGGCCGCCATGGCCGCCGGCTTCGACTATACCGGCGTGGGGCGATGCCCGCGCCCGCGCTCCGCGTGACCTGCGCCCGCAATCCGTCCTTAAAGGGCAAAGGCTTTCCACCGCCGAGATGGGATGAGAAGGCCGGTCCCCTAAGCGGGATGCGTTAAGCTCCCAATTACAGACGCACTCAAGGTGCAAAAAGGAGACCGGCATGAAAAAGCATAGCAGCAACCAGCCGGTGACGCGTATCGTGAGGCGGGACGTAAATCGGGAAAAGTTCACGTTTTTCATCGGCATTGATCTGGGCGACAAGAACAGCGACTTCTGCGTACTGAACCAGGAGGGCGAAGTCCACGAGAGGTTTCGCTTGAGGATGAAGGGCGGAGACTTCCAGGGCTATTTCGTGAGTATCCCGCCCAGCCGGGTGGCGCTGGAATCCGGCGGGCAGTCGCGCTGGGTGGCCGAGATCATCGAGCAATGCGGGCATGAAGTCTACGTGGCCAACACGCGCAAGGTGCCGTATATCACCGCCAGCGATGACAAGGATGATCCGGAGGACGCCTACAAGTTGGCGGAATTGGTGTACTTCAAGCCGCGCTTGTTGCATCCGGTGCTGCGCCGCAGCGAGCAGATGCAGGCGGATTTGTCATGGATCCGGGCGCGGGAAGGGCTGGTGGAGAGCCGGACCCAGCTGGTGAACCTGGTGCGTGGGATGTGCAAAGGATTCGCAGGGCGGCTGGAACGATGCTCGGTGGAAAGCTTCCCGGCCAAACAGGCGGATCAGGTTCCGGAGGCAATTCGAAGCGCGGCGGCTCCGCTGTTGGAAATCATCGACGCTCTGAACGAGCGCATCCGGTATTACGACCAGATGGAAGAACACATCGCCCGCGAGCGGTATCCGAAGGATTGGCTGTTGGACCAGGTCCACGGGGTGGGCGTGCACACGGCGTTGGCGTTCATGCTGACCATTGGCGACCCGGAGCGATTTGCCAAGAGCCGGCTGGTAGGGAGTTTCCTGGGGATGCGGCCGAGACAGCAGAACTCCGGGGAGAGCAGACCACAATGGGGGATCACCAAAGCGGGGGACGTGTATCTGCGGAAAACGTTGGTCAACTGCGCGCATTATATTCTGGGGCCGCGCGGGCAGGACAGCGACCTGCGGCGCTACGGACTGCGGATTTGTGAGCGAGGAGGGAAGAACGCCAAGAAGCGCGCGGTGATCGCGGTGGCGCGCAAACTGGCGGTGCTGTTACACCGGCTGTGGGTAACCGGTGAGGCCTACGAGCCGCTACGGAACACGCCACGAGCGGTGGCGGCCTAATGGAAGCAGGGAAATCTCGATCCTGGGAGTAGAGGGCAAACGACGGAATGATCGTGGCGTAGAAGAATGGGGACACTGGCTGGCATGGAAGTAAAGCACAACCGTCGCTATGGGGCAGACTGCGTTCGGCGTCTTGGTCCACCCGAGATCGTCGCTGAGATAGCAGCGCCCCACCAAAACGAGGGACCCCATCTGGCAGCGGGCCTGCGGGCCCGAACAAGTGCGGATAGAAGCGGGGCGAGAGGCAAAACGACGTGCCAGGCAGAGAGTGACCGATGGCGAGCGAAGCGACCAACAGGATCCCGAAACGGCTCGGCTGCGGCGCCGGTCCGCTCCCATTCCCTCTGCCGCGATTGCGAAAAACATCATCCTGACAAGAGGGAATGGGAGCTCTGGACTGGAGAGCGGAAACGCAACCTGGTCTTGCCTCCCGTTGGTCGGCCCCCGGGGCGCACGTGACCGAGGAGGGTTCTAAACACATTAAAGATTCTGCTTGACAGCGAGCGGCCTTCTCATAGAAGACGCCGAGTAAACCCAAGTTCACAGGTTCTCCGAGTGCTCGGCGGGCTCGGCGCAGCGAACTCGGGTACCGTCACCGAGGTGGCCGAGAGCGCCGGGAAACCCTGTGTTCTCGGCATCTCGGCGGTGGAAAGCTATGGCGGTTACGCACGGATTACGGCCCGATTGTAAAATGGCGCATCGCGGAATAAACCGCCCGCGTCAAAGGATTTATAATCGGGGAGAGGTTATTTCCCATGCCGGTCCGCCTTTTCTGCCTCTTTCTCTTGCCGGCGCTGCTGCTCTCCGCGGCCAAAAAGACCGTAGCCACGGCGCGTGGTGAGAATGAGGATCTGGTCCTCACGGTGACGCTCCACATCGATCCCGCCGATGTCAAACAAATGGTCGGCTCCGACCTGGGCGGACACTATATCGTCGCTGAAGTGAAAGTCGAGCCGAAGTACGGCAAAGAGGTCGCCATCGACCACGACGATTTCCAGGTGCGCACCGACAAGGACGGCGAGAAGGCCAAGCCATTCGAGCCGAGCCAGATCGCCGGCCGCGGCGCGCTCATCGTCTCGCAGACGGCAGGTTCGCGCACCGGCGGGGGCGTGGGGATGGGATCTCCTGGAGGCTACCCGCCGGGCGGCTACCCGCCGGGCGGTTACCCGGGAGGCTATCCGCCCATGGGCGGTCCCCCGGTTGGTTATCCAGGCCCGGGCGCGGGGGTCGGCACCGGCGGCGCGGGCGACAGCGGGGACACCAAGGCGACGATGCAGCATCCCGCCAAGGAAAAGGAGAACCCGCTAGAAAAGGTGCTGGCCGACAAGATCCTGCCCCAGAAGAAATCCGAACAGCCCGTCAGCGGCCTGCTCTATTTCCCGCTGGAGAAGCAGAAGATGAAGGACCTGGAGTTGTACTACGGCGGCAAGGAAAACCGTATCAGCCTGCGATTCAAGTAGGGCAGGCCGTCCGCGAACGCGATCCACAGTACGTGCATCGTTGAAGCTCATGCAAGTGAGTCAAATTTCGATTTCGACGGTTACTCCGGTGATCTGCGGCTGCTGGCGCTAGACTGGGAGTACATGGTGCGTTTTCTGGTCCTGGCGATGTTCTGGTCGGGTGCGCTCGACGCCGAAACGGTGCTGGTCCTTCCCTTTTTCAATCACGCCAAGTCGGCCGGCCTGGATTGGATCGGCGAGAGCATCGCGGAAACCGTGCGCGATTCGCTGGCGTCGGAAGGCAAGCTGGTGCTCGACCGCGAGGATCGCATGGAAGCCTACCGGCGCCTGTCGCTGCGTCCGGGAGCGGAGCTGACCAAGGCTTCCATCATGAAGATCGGCGATTCGCTGGGTGCGTCGCAGGTCGTTTATGGCTACTACGAATTGCTGCCCGCCGAAGACGGCGCCAGCCAGTCGAAAGGCTCGCTGCGCGTGACCGCGCGCCTGCTCGACCTCAAGCGTACGCGCCAGGGCCCGGTGTTCAGCCAGTTGGGGGCCATGGAAGATCTGGCCACGCTGGAGGTCCGCCTGGGCTGGCAGGTGCTGGACCAGATCGACCCCAAGGCCGCGCCTTCGGAGCAGGAGTTTCTCAAGGCGCGCCCGCCGGTGCGGCTGGATGCCGTGGAGAGATACGTGCGGGGCCTCCTGGCCGCTTCCCCGGAACAGCGTCATCGCTTCTTCACTCAGGCCGCGCGCCTGGATGAGCACTACTCGCAGCCCTGCTTCCAACTGGGGAAGACGTACTGGGAGAAGAAAGACTACAAGGTTGCCGCCGGATGGCTGGAGCGCGTCGCCCGTTCCGACCCGCACTACCTGGAGGCGCAGTTCTTCCTGGCTCTGTGCTGGTTCAACAGCAGCGACTTCAGCGGCGCCGAGCGGGCGCTCACGGCCGTCGCGGCCGCGGTGCCTTTGAACGAGGTCTACAATAACCTGGGCACCGCGCAAGCCCGGCTGAATAATTCCGCGGGCGCCATCGCCAATTTCCGCAAGGCACTGGAGGGCGACAGCGCCGACCCCGACTACCATTTCAACCTGGGCTACACGCTCTGGCGCGCGGGCCAATACGAGGCGGCGGTCGAGAGCCTGCGCGCTGTAGTGGCGCGCAATCCCAACGACGCCGAGGCCACGGCGCTGCTGGGCCGCGCGCTGAAACGGGATGGCCCGCGCCCGGGCGATCCCCGGAGCGACGCCCGCGAGCGGCTGAAGACCACCTACGAAGAGGCGGCCTACCGCCAGCTTCAGGCGGAACTGGCCCGGTAGCCGTCAGCCGTCAGAACCGCTCCCTCGGTCGCGGCCCGGTTTGAAAAAAGTTGTACAATGCTACCGGTTCGGGAGTCTGCCATGTACTCGTCAAAACGCATTCGTGTCTCCATGCTGGCTTGCGCCCTGTCGCTTTCCTGGTTCAGCGCCGCCGTCTTGGCGCAGTCCGCCTACGATACGGCTCTGAAGAACTTGAAATTTCGCAGCATCGGCCCGGCGGCCATGGGCGGCCGCATAGACGATTTCGCGGTGGTGGAATCCGATCCCCGCATTATTTACGCCGGGGCGGCGGCCGGCGGCATTTTCAAGACCGTCAACGCCGGGCTCACCTGGCGACCGGTTTTCGACGAGCAGCCGAATCCTTCCATCGGCGATATCGCGCTCGCGCCTTCCAACCCCGCGATCCTCTATGTGGGAACCGGCGAGCCCAACAACCGGCAGAGCTCTTCGTGGGGCAACGGCGTATACAAGTCCATGGACGCCGGCGCCACCTGGACGCATCTGGGTTTGAAGGAGACGCACCACATCGGCCGCATCGTGGTCCATCCCACCGACCCCAACATCGTGTATGTGGCCGCTGTGGGCGACCTCTGGGGGCCGAACAAGGAGCGTGGCGTCTACCAGTCGAGCGATGGCGGCGCCACCTGGAAGCAGTCGCTGGCCATCGACCAGGATACCGGCGTCTCCGATATCGCCATCGATCCGCAAAGCCCCAACATCCTCTACGCCGCGGCCTACCAGCGGCGGCGGACGGTGTTCGGCTACAACGGAGGCGGTCCGCAGGGCGGCATCTTCCGCTCCACCGATGGCGGCGCGCACTGGGTCAAGCTCGGCTCGGGCGCACTCGGCAGGGGTTTGCCTACGACCGGCGACATAGGCCGCTCGGCGCTCGACGTCTATCGCAGGAACACCAACATCGTCTACGCCGAGGTGGAGCACGCGACGCAGGGCGGCATCTATCGCTCCGAGGACAAGGGCGTCACCTGGACGAAGATGAGCGACACCAATCCGCGGCCGTCGTACTTCAGTCAGCTTCGCATCGATCCCAACAACGATCAGAAGATCTGGCTGGGGGGCGTCAACATCTATATGTCCGAGGATGGTGGGCGGACTTTTGTCCAGACCCGCTCGCAGCGGGTGCACAGCGATTTCCATGCCATCTGGATCGACCCCGCGAATTCCGACCACCTGCTGGCCGGCACCGATGGCGGCGTGTGGGTGACCTGGGACAGCGGCCGGTCCTGGGGGCACATCAACAACATCGCGCTCGGCCAGTTCTACGAGGTGGCGTTCGATTTCCAGAAGCCGTACCACGTGTGCGGGGGCTTGCAGGATAACTACTCGTGGTGCGGCCCGAGCTCCACCACGCAGCAGCTTGGCATCGGCAACGAGGACTGGATCACCATCCAGGGCGGCGACGGCTTCTACAACCGCATCGATCCCACCGACCCCAACATCATTTATGCGGAATCGCAGGACGGCAGCCTCTCGCGCCGCGACCTGCGCTCGAGCGAAGTGAAATCCATCCGCCCGCAGGAGGATAACGACCAGGCGCCGCGCTACCGCTTCCAGTGGAACTCCCCGCTGATGATTTCGCCCCACGATCCCAAAACGATCTACTACGGCGGCAACCACCTTTTTAAGTCCACCGACCGCGGCGATACCTGGGAGCGGCTGGGCGAAGACCTGACTGCCAACGCCGACCGCAACAAGATGCCCATCCTCGGCAAGGTGGTGGACAAGGACACACTCTCCCGCCATGACGGCGTAGTGGCGTGGCCGTGCATCACCGCCATTGCCGAATCGCCGGTCAAAGCCGGGGTGCTGTGGGTAGGCACCGACGACGGCAACGTGCAGATGTCGCGCGACGGCGGCAAGACCTGGAGCAACGTGGTCGCCCACATATCGGGCGCGCCCAAGGGCGGCTATGTGAGCCGTATCGAGCCGTCGTACAAGGAGGAAGGGACGGCGTATGTCACCTTCGACAATCACCGCAGCGCCGACTACGCGGTCTACATCTTCATGACCAAGAATTACGGCGACTCCTTCACCAAGATCGTAAACGGCATTCCAGCGGAGGCCGGCACCGTGCACGTGATCCGCGAAGATCCGGCCAATGTGAACCTGCTGTTCGCGGGCACCGAATTCGGGCTCTTTGCGACGTTCGATCGCGGCGCCAACTGGCATCGCATGAAGAACGGTCTGCCGCCGGTGCCGGTCTTCGACATCCAGATCCAGCCGCGCGAGCACGATCTCATCCTGGCGACGCACGGGCGCTCGCTGTGGATCATGGACAATATCACCGCGCTCGAAGAACTGAACGACCAGGTATTGTCGAGCGACCTGAAACTGCTCGGCACGCGTCCGGCAGTGGAGTGGCGCATGGCCAACTACCGCGGCTTCACCGGCTCCAGCCTGTTCCTGGCGCCCAATGCGCCCAACGGGCTGGTGCTCGATTACTATGCCAAGGCGGCAGGCCCGGTGCGCATCACGGTGACCGACAAAGCCGGCAAACAGGTTCGCCAGTTGAATGCGCGGGCGGAGGCCGGCGCCATTAGCCGGACCGTGTGGGACCTGCGCTACGATGCGCCGGTGGCCGCGGGGCGTGGCGGAACCGGAGCGCCGGGAGCGGCCAGCGGCGGCGGGCGCGGCGGACCTCCCGCCGGTGCTCCTCCGGTAGCCGGCCCTGCTGCCGAAGCCGCGGGTGAGCTGCAAAACGAATTCGGCGGGCCGGGCGGTGGAGGTGGTGGTGGAGGCGGCGGGGGCCGCGGTGGTTTCGGCGGTCCCGGGCGCGGCGCCCTGGTGGATCCCGGCGAGTATACGGTTGCCATCGCCGCCGCGGGCAAGACCGATTCCAAGACGTTCACCGTGGAAGACGACCCGCGCGTGCAGTTCTCCGTCGAAGACCGCGCTCGCCGCCGGCAGGCCCTGGATATGCTGGCCACGATGACTCGCGAAGCCGATGCCGGACGCCGCCGCGCGACGGGCATGTCCACCGCGCTCACCACGCTGACGGAAAGCTGGAAGAAGACTGACGCGCCGCCGGTACCCGAAGCGGTCAAGAAGGCTGCCGACGACCTGTTGACGCGAGCGAAGGCTGCCGCCGCTACCTTTGAGAACGCGGGCGGAGGCCGGGGCGCCGGAGGAGGCGCCGGCCCGCCGCTCAGCTACACCCCGCCGCCGGTCACGCAGAAGATCGCCCGCCTCATGGGCGCCATCGAGGGCTACTCCACCGCCCCGACCAAACGCCAGTTGGCCGACATAGAAGAAGCGTCCGCACAGCTCAAGAAAGGCCTGGAGGAAGTCAACAAGCTATGGGACGAAGTGCCCAAGCTGAATAAGATGATGGTGGACGCCGGCGTTCCGTACTTCACGGTGACCCCGGCGGCGGGCCCTCCGGCCGGCGGCCGCGGGGGAAACTGACGTAGGGAGGCAGCCAGATCGTCTATGCCTGAACGTCGGCGAGTGTGTGAATGCGCCGCACACGGATGGTCTTCTCCCGCTTGCGCGTTTGGGCAATGTCGTAAGAGGCCTGCATGCGCATCAGCGTGTCCATCCTCACCCCAAACGCTTTTTCGATGCGCAGGGCCATATCCCCGGACAAGTTGGCGCTGCCGTTTAGCAGGCTGGACAATGCGGGCCGGGAAACGTGAAGGGCCGCGGCGGCTGCCGTTACTGACAGGCCTGCGGGCTGGATGATCTCCGTCCGGATAAAATCTCCGGGATGGGGTGGATTCTTCATCGGCATGGCGTTTGTCTCCGTATCTAGACCGAAGTTCCCGGCCTTTTTGATGCCATTTTGCCCGTAAGATCTTGAAGGGCTTGTGGATCTGGATTTGCTGCGGCGCGATTGTGTACCCATGTAAATATGAGAAATGCGTCTTGTATTGTCGGATTGTTAGCTGTATCATGGACCCATGTACGTCGAGTCCGTCCCCAATCGCAACTCCCCTCCTGCCATCCTCCTCCGCGAATCCGTCCGCATCGGCTCCACAGTCCACAAACGCACTCTCGC
>JAIQEX010000082.1 GCA_020073615.1 Terriglobia bacterium | reverse complement strand
TTAGCCTACAACTTGGTCACCGCGTTCCAGCGCAATTGCCTTCAGGAATCCTGGCAAAACTTGACGCTGCACAAACTGCGCCACAAGCTCTTCCTACTGCCCGGCGAAATCACACGTCCTCAGAACCGCCCGATCCTGCGCATCATGGAGTCTCCGCTGATTCAGAATCTCGCCGACGACATACTCGCCAGAATCGACAGGCTCCCGCCCATCAAGCTCTGAAAAGGCAGTCTTCACGCCGGATTCAAGATTGAACGGAACTGGGCAGCAAAGCCATTCTTGACGAACCGTGGCCTCGCGAAGATTGCAGAGATAATTGATTTCAACGTAAGATGTCTGGGAACCGACACATCGATTCAGATGCTTAAGAGCATCCTTGACCCGCTGCTCCAGAGATTCCGAGTCTATTCCCTCTCCAAGCAGTGGAACAACCCGCACCTTTGGAGAAAGTACGGAGGGGACCACGCAGGCTACTGTCTGGAGTTTCGCAACGAAAAGCCCTTAGGTCCAATGTTCGAAGTCCGGTACGATGATAACGTCGCTCTCGACGTAACGGGTCCTGAACGCGATGAGCCGTACTTCCTCTTTTACAAGACAAGACGATGGACGCACGAGAAGGAGGTTCGCATGATCGGGCCGCAGGGTTCTGACAACAGTGTCCGTTTCGACCCTCTGCGTCTGACCCGAGTAATTCTCGGAAGAGACATTGAACGAACAGCGGCGACGAGGATCCATGAGTGGGCGGGACTTCGCAAACTGCCCCTCGCCGTTGTTTCTGAAGACGATATTCACAGTGATGTATTGCCGGTTAGGTAGCAGGCTGGAGTGGACCCATTCTTGAGACAGCCAGTAAACCTTTGAAAATCAGGCGAGGGCACAGAGAGTTGAGGACCATCTGGACGAGAAGTCGCCTACGGTGATCTTGGACAGCGGTCGGCCGGAACTCGCCGAGCGGGCCTAAATGCTGACGCCGGCATCGCGTGCGATCCGAACTGCGAGCCCGGTTTAAGATTCTTGCTACCGTGTACGGGAATTGAAATCACTTTGCGCTCGCCGGGTTTGGAGTAGATATGGTGGCTTCCGTTGATGCGCCGGAGTGACCAGCCGTTCGTCTCAATCAACCGGCACATCTCTGGGCCGGTGATCGATTTCAAACGGCCACGTCCAGAATCTGAATGTGCGGCTCCGGCTCGCGCCCCTGCTCCTTCAGGACTTCGAGTACGCCGGCGATGGCTTCGCAGATATTATGCTCAAGCTCATCGATCGTTTCGCCCTGGGAGTAGCAGCCCGGGAGGGCTGGGACCTCTCCCCAGAAACCGCCGTTCGGGTCTTCATGGATGACAACGGCGTAATTCTGCACGTCTCAATTCTCTCACAAGGCGACCGTGCGGTCGCTGCTGTTACCATGATTACTTGGTTCCGAAGACGGCATCTCTGGCGCAGATGGCCCTGTTCGCCGGGTTGAGCGACAGCGAGATCATGGCCCTGTCGCAACGGGCCGTGGAGAAGCGGTTCGCCGCCGACGAAATGCTCTTCTGGGAAGGCGAGCCGTGCGCCGGCATCTTCCTGATCGTGCAGGGCAGCGCTAAAATATTCAAGACTTCCACCGGGGGGCGCGAAATGATGCTGGCCCTGGAATCGGCGCCCACCACCGTGGCCGAACTTCCGCTGTTCGACGGCGGGCCCTATCCGGCGTCGGTGCGCGCCGTGGAGCCGGTGGTGTCGTTGTTCATCAACAAGAACGATTTCCAGCAGGTTTGCCGGCAGTACCCGGATGTCGCCTTGAAGCTTCTGGCCGTGGTGGGCCGCCGCCTGCGCCACCTGGTGGGCGTGGTCGAGGCCATGACCTTCGGCAGCGTGACGCAGCGGCTGGCGCGGCTGTTGTTGGACGCGTCCAAACAGGCGGGCGCCGATGAATTCGAGCTTCCCCTCACGCACCAGGAGCTGGCATCGCGGCTGGGCACGGTGCGGGAAGTGGTGTCGCGCAACCTCGCTCGCTTCCGCGCCGAAGGACTGATTCGCATACAGGGGCACCAGTTGCGCATCGAGGACCGGGCGGGGCTGGAGCGCGAGTCGGAAGGGCAGGTGTAGGCGGAGGAATGCAGGCGCCGGCATTTTGCGGGATCGTGTTCGCCATTTCGGCCGCCGCGGGCTTCATTGGCGCGCTGACGGGATTGGGCGGCGGAGTGGTGGTGACTCCCGCGCTCACGCTCCTGCTGGGCGTGGACCTGCACTACGCCATGGGCGCCTCGCTGGTTTCGGTGATCGCCACGTCGTCGGGCGCGGCCGCGGCCTACGTGAAGGAAGGTTTTTCGAACATCCGCATCGGGATGTTCCTGGAGATCGCCACTACACTGGGGGCGGTGGTGGGCGCGCACCTCACCACCGCGGTGCCGGTATCGGCGCTGGCCATGATCTTCGGAGTGGTGCTTCTGTACTCGGCGTGGCAATCCCTCCACCCGCCGCGGGAGCCTGAGGCATCGCAGCCCGACCGCCTGGCGGTGCGATTAAGGCTGGGAGGCAGCTACCCCGGGCCACAAGGGGAAGTCCGCTATGCGGTGTCTCGTGTGAAGGCGGGATTCAGCCTCATGTTCGGCGCCGGGTTGATCTCGGGCTTGCTGGGCCTCGGGTCGGGCGCCATGAAAGTCATCGCCATGGACCAGGTGATGCGCATCCCCTTCAAGGTCTCGACCACGACCAGCAACTTCATGATCGGTGTGACGGCGGCGGCGAGCTCCGGGATTTATCTCAGCCGCGGCTATATCGAACCAGCGCTGGCGATGCCCGTAATGCTCGGGGTGCTGACGGGGTCGCTCGCCGGGGCCCGGCACTTGATGGGCGCCAGGATACGCGCGTTGCGGCTGTTGTTCGCCATCGTAATCGGCGTCCTGGCGATCGAAATGTTCGACTACGCCATTGCGGGAGGCATGCAATGACCGACGACCGGATGGAGCGCACCATCGCCACGCTGTTGCGCGCGGGCGTGATGCTGTCCGCCGCGGTGGTGTTGGCGGGCGGCGTCTGGTACCTGGCGACGGCCGGATCGGCTGTTCCCGCGTACGCCAGGTTCCACGGCGGCCCGAGGGGAGTGCAATCGCTGGGCGCGGTGGCCGGCCCGCGGGCCGTCATCCTGCTGGGGCTGCTGATTCTGATTGCCACACCGGTGGCGCGCGTGGTCTTCTCGCTGGTGGCCTTTGCGCTGGAGCGGGACCGCTCCTACGTCATCATCACCCTGGCGGTGCTGGCCATCCTGCTATACAGCATCGGGACGGCGTGGCTGTGAGGTGTCAACTCGCAGCCACCGGGTTGCGCAATACGCCGATGCGTTCGATCTCCACCTCCACCACGTCGCCCGGCGCAAGGCGGCGGGTACTGCCTGGGGTGCCGGTGTAGATCACATCGCCGGGCATGAGCGTGACCCAGCCGCTGACCCAGCTCACGATGGCGGCGCAATCGAAAACCAGGTCGGCGGTCGATTGTTTTTGCACTACTTCGCCATTCAGCCGGGTCTGGAGCAGCAAGTTGCCGTAATCGATGCCGGTGGCAATGGCCGGCCCCAAGGGAGCGAAGGTATCGCAGCCCTTGGCGCGCCACCATTGCAGATCCTTGCCCTGGCCGTTCTGCCAATTGCGCTCGCTGACGTCGTTGCCGCAGGTGACGCCAAAAATGGCCGCTGCGGCTTCCTGGCGCGAGGCGTTCTTCGCCTGCTTGCCCATCACCAGCACCAGTTCGCCCTCATAGTGGACGTCGGTGGCATCGCGGGGAATGACGATTGGCCCCTCGGGATCCTGCAGTGCCGTCACCGCCTTATAGAACATCTCCGGGCGTGACGGCTGCGGGCGGCTGCCGAGATGGCTCTTGTAATTGAGGCCCACGGCCATGATTTTGCCGGGTTGGCAGGGGCACAGCAGCGTGACGCCGGAGAGTTGGTGGGTGGCGCCGGTCTCCGCATGGCTGCCGAAGAGGTCGCCGCGGATCTCGCGAACGGTGTCGCCGTCGAGGATGCCGTAGGAGGTGGCCGTGCCGGAGCGATAGCGGATGTAGCTGGTCACGTCAGGCTATTGTAGCGTGTGCTACTTCTTCTTGTAGCGCACCAGGACCAGCTCGTCGTCCTTCACGGGGCCCACGCCCGCTGCGTACCACTTGTGCTCGCTGGAGTCTTTGTCGAGCGGACTTGTTTCCAGCACGTGAATGCAATTCTCGAAAGTTCCGGCCGGCGTGGTAATGGTTTCACTATCGGAGACGATCTCGGCGCGGTCCATTCCCACGCCCGGCGCCTGCTCTTCGTAAAACTTCTGGCCGGGCTTCGGCTTGCCGGGCATCATCAGGCCGAACTTCGCGCCCTTGATTCCCGAAAGCCAGGCGCCTTCGTGGCTGGCGACTTTGCCGTCTTGGTACACGTCCACGTCTTCGCCGAAGTAGTAGACGTCGTTGGACGCCGAGTCGATGGCGAAATAATCGCGGGTCACTTCCTCCAACTGGCCCTCCTTGGTTTCGCGAGCCTCGACCACCCTGGTCTCGACGCCATCGACGAGTTTGGTCTCGGCGAGCACGGTCAGGATGGCGGTCTCGTTTTCGTGCTGATACGTCCACTGGTAGCCGGGAGTCAAAATGAAGTAGGCGTTCGACCCCTTCACACCGAGGGTCTTTTTGTCTACCGGAAAGACCGATTGCCAGTCCTGGGCGGTCTGCGAGCCGAGCGTGGCCGCGCCCGCCAGCAGGGTTGTCCACACCAGCCATCGAGGCTTCATCAGTCCTTGGTCTCCGTGCCGTCGGGCTTCACCAGCACCTCATGCTTCTTGCCGGCCTTGGTGGTGTAAGCGGCCTCGTAGAAGATGGCGCCGCCTTTGGTCATGATTTCGACCTTGCCGAGCTTTCCGTCGCCCACCTTCTTCTGAATGGCGGCCCTGGCGGGTGCCGGGATGCTGTCGAGCGAAGTTTCCTCCTCTACCACCAGGAGAGCGCCTTCGGTGTCTACGTTGAAGTCGCGGTGCTTTCCGTTCACCATGGTTTCCACTTCGTACTGGGCGACGCCCTTCTCGGTCTCCTTGGAAATCCCTCTGATCTCCGCGCCCTGGGCTTGGTCCTGCACGGTCTTCTGCGCAGCCGCGGGCAGATCTTTCAACGCCAGTTTCTTCTCCGCGGCGAGGGCGGCGCCGGCAATAGCAGCAATGGCGAGCAACACAGCAAATGTTCTGGTCATCGGGTTCTCCTTCCCGCAAGGTTCGCAGAAAGCGCGGGCGCAGGCAAGGCCAGGGAGGTATCGGGCAGCGGAGCCGGGCTTGCTCGTTGCCGCCAGCGCGGCCCTGCGCTACAGTCATATACCATGCCACGTGCGAATACCCTGGCGTCTTCGGTCGAGATCGACGTGGGCGAGGAGCCGCGGGAACTGGCCCGCCCCGAGCCGGAAACGCCGTTCCGCATCCTTGTAGCGGGGAACTTCAGCGGCGGCGCGGGACGGAATCGCATGGCCATCGAGATCGACCGCGACAATTTCGACCGTGTCCTGGCGCGGCTCGCCCCCGAACTGCACCTGCCATTCGGCACGGCGCCGCTCCCGGTGTCGTTTCGGGAACTGGACGATTTCCATCCGGACCGACTGTTTGCGCGGCTGGCGCCCTTTCAGGCGCTGCGGGCCCTGCGCGAGAGGCTGTCGGACCGCGCCACGTTTCCCGCGGCGGCGGCCGAACTTCTGCCGCCGGCGGCCACCCCCGATCCGAAACTCGCGAAACTTTCCGGCGCCGAGTTGCTGAGCAGGATGATAGGAGAGGAGCCGCATCCGCCCGCGGCGCCGCAGCGTACCGACTGGGACCGGATGCTGCGCGAACTGGTGGCGCCTTACGTCGAAGCGAAGGCGGACCCGCGCCAGCCGGAGTTGATCGCGCAGGTGGACGCTGCCATCGGCGGCATCATGTGCGCCGTCCTTCACCATGGCGAGTATCAGGCGCTCGAGGCGGCCTGGCGCGGCCTCTACTTCCTGATCCGGCGCCTGGAGACCGGCGAGGATCTGAAGGTTTATCTGTTGGACCTGCCGCAAGCGGAACTGGCCGGCGCGGCGGGTCTGGCCGCGTTACACCGCGTCGCGGTGGAGGAGGCATCGGGCACGCCGGGCGGAGCGCCGTGGGCGGTGATGGCCGGCCTCTACTGTTTCGGGCCGGAAGACGAGCCGGCCCTGACGCAGATTGCCGCCATTGCCCGGAGCGCGGGCGCGCCCTTTCTGGCGGGGCTCGCGCCGGACGTAGTGGGACTCGCGCGCGTCTTCGAACCGCTGCGCCGCTCGCGCCGGGCGCGCTGGATCGGCCTGGCGCTGCCGCGTTTCCTGCTTCGCCTGCCGTACGGCGCGAAGACGGACGCGATCGAAACGTTTGCCTTCGAAGAGATGCCCGCCGCTCCGGAGCACGAGCGCTACCTCTGGGGCTACCCGGCCATCGCCTGCGCTTATCTTCTGGGTGAGGCATTCGCGCAGTACGGCTGGAGCTTCCGGCCGGGCGCGATGCGCGACATCGAAGGGCTGCCGGCGCACATCTACCAGCACGACGGCGCATCGGAGATGAAGCCGTGCGCCGAAGTCCTGCTCACCGAGGAGGCCGCGGAGGTCCTGCTGGAGCGAGGCTTCATGCCGCTGGTATCGATCAAGGGAACGGACTGCGCCCGGCTGGTGCGATTTCAATCGATCGCGGAACCGAATGCGCCGCTGGCGGGGCGCTGGGAATAACGGAGGACCCATGGACACACACATCAAGGTGGTCGGCATTCTGCACGTGATCTTCGGAGCGATAGGCATCCTGGTGGCAGTCGGCTTCCTGCTGCTGTTCGGCGGTATCGCCGGCGTGGTTGGCCTTTCCGCCGACCATCCGGACGCGGCCGTGGCGGTCCCCATTGTGGGAGCGCTGGGGACCATTCTGTTTCTGATCATCGGCGTGATTTCGCTGCCGGGACTCATCGGGGGTATCGGCCTGTTGAAGCTGGCGCCGTGGTCGCGCGTGCTCATGATCGTGATCTCGGCACTCGAACTGGTGAACGTTCCCTTCGGCACTGCCCTGGGGATCTATGGGCTATGGGTGCTGACCAGGCCCGAGAGCGAAGCGATGTTCGCGCGGCGGCCCTACCAGCGGGCCGCCTACTGAGGCGGCGCCGCGACGATCACCGGCGCCGAGGTCGGTTGCGCGACGCCGGCTTCGTCTTCGAGCGTCACCGCCACGATAGCGTTAGGGTCGACGGCGCCGCGCCGGACGTGCATGGCCGTGCCGTCGCTGGCGGACTGGAACATTCCGGCGGGAACGGGCTTGCCTCCCTTGGGGATTACCCACATCTCGTAAGCTTTGCCGCCGGGCGCCGGGGGCAGGTTGGAAGCGATCATCACCACGCCCTGCGAGGGGTTGACGAAAACTTTGCCCTTGGGCGGCTGGGCTTGGCCCGCGCCGAAGGACACTACCGTGGTGTCGGGACCGTTGAGGATGGCGAACGCTTCGTTCAGGCGCGTGAGATCGATGTTCTGCCGCCGCATCTGCTCGCGCAGTACGGTGGCCTCCTGGGCGAACTCTTTTTCCCGGCCGCTGAAGTAGACGGCGGCGAACAGCGCTAAGGCCGCTGCGGCGGCGAGGAAGGGCGCCCAACCGAAACGGCGCTGCTCGAACCCCACCGACGCGAGGATGCGCCGCCGCAACTTCGGCGAGGGCGCGGCCGCCGCCGCCGTGCCGCCCAACAGGGCGGCTATCTCCCGGGCCCGCTTCATCTCCGCCATACAAACCTCGCATCCGCGATCCAGGTGCGTCCGGATCTCGTTCCGCTCCGCTTCACCGGCCACGCCGAGAGCGTACATCTCATAGTGATCCCGGAGTTCTTCGCACTTCATGCCGACACCGCCGCTCCGAGCTCATCGCGCAGGTTCTGCAAGGCCGTGCGCACCCAGGTCTTCACCGTGCCCAGCGGCTGGCCCATGCGCTGCGCCATCTCGGTTTGGGACAGGCCTTCGAAATACGCCAGCTCGATCACCTCGCGCTGGCGGGGCGAGAGTTTCTCCACCGCCTGCTTCACCCGCCTGGCCTTGTCCGAGGTCAGAATGTCCTTCTCCATGTCGACGTAGAGCGCCGGATGATCGGTCTCCTCGAATTCGAGGGCGTTGCGCTCCCGCCCGCCGGTGGAGCGCAGGTAGTCGATGGCGCGATTGCGCGCCACCGCCAGGAGCCACGGGCCGATCGATCCCTTCTGCGCATCGAAGCCCTGGGCGCGGTTCCAGACGCGCAGGAAAGTTTCCTGGACCAGGTCTTCGGCGATGCCCGCATCGCGCACCACGCGCAGGATCAGCGCATACGCCAGGCGGCCATAGCGGTCGTAGAGCTCGGCCAGGGCCTGCGCGTCGCGCCGCTGCAGGCGCACCACCAGGTCCGCGTCGCCTTCCGCGGCGCGCAGGGCCAACAACATCGGCAGCAGCATCATTCCGTCGTCTCGCGCCTCCGCAAGCGGCTCGCCTTCGCCCGTTGCGGACGCGTCCCATAGTATATACGAGGGAAAAGCGCGTTTGAGATTTGCCGCGCGGCGAATTTTCTTCCGCGAATCGCGGCGCGCGCAACCCGATCGGAGACGAATCGCGGCGCCGTTTGCATTTTTCTCTTGACTTTCCGCGCGAACAACCTTATATATGAATCACATTGCGATTTTCGAGTCGCAAAATTTGATGTTAGGGAGAATCAATCGATGAAGAGCGCAACCAAGAAAGCCGCCCCGAAGAAAAAAGCACCTGCCAAGAAGAAGAAGTAGCTTTGGGCGCACCCTGAACAAGGGTCGAAACAACAGGTTCTACTCCGAGGCCCCGATTTTTCGGGGCCTTTTTCATTTTTCAGACTCCTCGCTCCGCTTTATCCCGCTCCCTCCCGCCGCTGCCGCAGGACCCGGAAAGTCTCCCCCATCCCGAACAGAAGAGTCTTGAGCTGCATGCGCCGCCCGAACTCCTCGCCCGGCGCGCCCGCTCCGAGCGCCGCGCGAAACTGGTCGGGTTCGCCCGCGCCCAGCAACATTTGTGCCAGTGTCTCGAAGCGCTCGGTCACGAGACCGCATTCCGCTCCGTGCTCCTCGAGCGCGGTGAAGCAGACGTGCGCGGTGATGTCCCGCTCGCCCGCGCCTTCGAGCACATCCTCCCGCGCCGTGTGGCGCCGATAGCCCATCAGGGTCCCTTTGGGAAAGCGCAGGGCCTCCGCGCGCGTGTAGCCGTAGTCGATGGTGAGCGCGTAGCCGGCGTCCAGGGCGCGGCCGATGCGCTCCATCCAGGCGAGCGCCTCCAGGTTGGCTTCGTACCAGCGGCCTTCCTCGGGCAGCTGGAAATAGCGGCGCAGATACCGCTCCACTTCCTCGCTCACCGCGCCTTCCGTCCGCCATGCGAAGCGGCCGTTTTCGAGCGCCACGCGCTGCTCGCGGAAGGAGCCGTCCCGATATATCGCCACGTCCACCGGCAGCGCATCGAAGAATTCGTTGGCGAAGACCACGCCGCGGAACCGTTCCGGCAGCGCGCCCGCGTCGAGGTCCACTGGGAGGTAGCGCCATTCGGAAAACGCTTCGGCCATTTCGCGGCGCCCGGCGCCCAGCTCCACCACCGTGAAATCGTGCGGCTCGCCCATCTCGCGGTAAAGCTGGCGGATGCACGCCGCCACCAGTATGCCGAAGACGGGCTGGATCTGCTCCGCGGTGAAGAAGTCGCCCGCCTTGCCGAAGGGATCGCGCGGGCGCCGGTAGTAGCCGTGTTCGCGATGGTAGAGCGCCACTTCCATGAAGCGGCGGAACGGGATCGGCCCCGCGCCGCGGATCTCGGCGGCCAGCAGATCGCCCGCCGCCGTCATGGCTGCGCATCCCGGCTTTGCGGCGTGCGGACGAACATCTCTACCAGGTAATCGTGCATGCAGTCGTAGAGGTAGCGCTGGAAGGTCCAGGGAAACTGCGGGTGTTCGAGGTCGCGCGGATGGATGGGTGCGTAGTACGTGTGCAGCCCCAGGCCGGGGTCCTTGAGCTCGATGACCAACTCGATGGCGCCGTTGTGCTCACGGGCCGAAAACGCCAACAGCGCGTGGTCGTAGCGGGCGATCTCGGCGCGCACCTTTTCGAGAGGCGTCACGGACTTATGCTAGCGTGAAATCAAAAGATGGCGTTACCCGAGACGGTCCGCGTGAAGCTCAGCTCCGAAGCCGCCGAGTCCATCTCCATCACGCCGGTGGTGGTGCAGGAGCTGCCCCTGCGCGAGCTGGTGGAGCACATGCTGGGCATCACCGGCAAAGACGAGCCGCGCATCCGCGAAATCCTGCTGCGCGGCGCCCTGGTGAGCGGCGCTTCCCGATTCCGCTGGCAGGGGTGGGCGCCCGAGCCCGGCGGCTTGCGCGAGCTGTTGGCGACGTTTCCCGATCCCGACCCAACGCGCCCGTTCGCCGCCGAGCGTTGCGTGCGCGCCATTCTGCGCGGCGGCCGCCAGCCGGTGGAGATTCCGCGCGAGGCCGGCGCGCGCAAGGGCCTCTTCCAACGCGAGAGTTTTTGGGGAACGCTGATGGAGGTGGTCGCCGCCACGCCGGCCTCGTACGCGGGCTATTCCTACCGGGAACGCGCCGACCGCTACCTGCGCGACTTTACGCATTCCGAAACCGACCGCCTGCGCGGCGCGAGCGGCGCCGTGCGCTACAGCACACTGCGCGACCAGATCTGCTCAGTGGGGTTCGTGCAGGCGGAGCTGTACGCGACGCGGTGAGGGGTGAACCTACTCGTCCGGCAGCTCGCCGGTGTCCTCGGCGCGGTTCTCGAACTTCGTCTGGGCGTGCAGGAACACCAGGTTCACCGTGCCCACCGGGCCGTTGCGCTGCTTGGCGATGATCAGTTCGGCCAGGCCTCGCAGGTCTTCGCGATCCTTGTGGTAAACCTCTTCGCGGAAGATGAAGCCCACAACGTCGGCGTCCTGTTCGATGGAGCCCGACTCGCGCAGATCGCTCAACTGCGGCCGATGATCGCCCTGGCGCGTCTCGGGCGCGCGGTTCAACTGCGAGAGCACCAGCATGGGGACGTTCATCTCCTTGGCCAGCATCTTCATGCCACGGGAAAGGGCGCTGACCTCCTGGTTGCGGTTCTCGAAGCGCCCGCGCGCGGTCATCAGTTGCAAATAGTCCACGATCACCAGCCCGAGCTTGTTGCGCTCCGCCTGCAGCCGGCGCAACTGGGCGTGCATATCCATGAGGTGCGCCCCCGGCGTATCGTCGATGAAGAGCGGCGCTTCCGCCAGCTCATGCAGGGCATGATTGAGCTTGCGGCGCTCCTCCTGAGTCAGGAAGCCGGCGCGGAACCGCTGGCTGTCCACGCGCGCCGCCGAACAGAGCATGCGCGTGAGCAGCGACTCCTTGGACATTTCGAGGGAAAAAACCGCCACCGTCTGCTTCAGCTTCAGGGCCACGTGTTGCGCGATATTCAAGGCCAGGGCGGTCTTGCCCATGGAGGGCCGGGCCGCCAGAATGCACAGGTCGCCGCCGTGGAGGCCTCCCGTGTACTCATCGAACTTGGCGAACCCGGTCGAGATTCCCTTGATCCGCTTGCTGGGATCGAGGAAGGCGCTGATGCCGCCTTCGTAATCCTGGAGGATCTGGTCGGGGTTCAGCAGACCGGTCTTGGCCCGCGCCTCGCCCAGCCTGAGCAGGGTCTCCCCGGCGCCGGCGAGGATATCGCCCGGCTCCTCTTCGCCCGCCAGGCACCGGTTCATCATGTGCTGGGAAGCGAAGATGATGCGGCGGAGGATGGCCTTGTCCTTGACGATGCGGATGTAGCTGTCGAGGTTGGGAATCTGCGGCAGGCCGTCGTCGAGCGAGATCAGATAGCTGAGGCCGTCGCAGGCTTCGAGCTCACTGAACTTCATCAGCTCGTCGGCCACCGTAATGCGGTCTATTTTTTCGCCGCGCTCCTGCAAGGCGGCCATGCGCCGGAAGATGCGGCGGTGCTTGTCCAGGCTGAAGTCGTCCGCTTCGAGTGTGCCGGCGGCCTGGATGAACCAGGTGTCGTCGAGCAGGATCGAGCCGAGCACGAACCGCTCGGCGTCCACGTTGGACGGAAGACCTTTTTCCGTAATACTGGGTGCGGACATGAGCCAGATCCAAGGCTAGGCGCGGGGCCGCCGCCTGGCAATGCCAAGAACGTGAGCGCCAAAAATGTCTGTGGATGCTCGAACCGCTTTGGAAACGGCCCCTTACGCCACCGTTTCCACAATGCTCCACAGGCTTTTCCACATTATATCAAAAACATGCGGTACCCGGTCTGTTTTGGCGACATTTCTCTCATGGACTGTTTTATCACGGCCCGGCGAATCCTGGATAATCAGGTGGTAGGAGGAAACGACACATGCCGGGCTGGGTGTTCTCGGACAATATGTGGCACGAGGTTTTCGCGCTTGGGGTGCCCCTGGCGGAAAAGGTCCTGCGGCCGGTGGTAGTTTACATCTTCCTGGTCCTGGTGCTCCGGGTTTTTGGCAAGCGGGAACTGGCGCAGCTCAACCCGTTCGACCTGGTGGTGCTGCTGTCGCTGTCCAACACCGTACAGAACGCCATCATCGGGAACGACAATTCGCTCACCGGCGGCCTGGCCGGCGCCTTCACGCTCCTGGCGGTCAATTACCTGGTGGTGCGCTTCCTGTTCCGCCACCGGAGGCTCGACCAGGTTTTCGAGGGGAAACCGACGGTACTAGTGGAACGCGGCCGCATCGTCCACAAGGCGCTGGCCCAGGAACTGCTGACCCACGCCGAGCTGATGACCGTGTTGCACCGCCAGGGATTCGACGGGCTGCAGGAGGTGGAGCGGTGCGTGTTGGAGCCGGGCGGCACGTTCTTCATTCAACGCAAGTTGCCGCCGGCGGATGAAGTGGCCCATGGCGAGGTGATGGCGCGCTTGAACGAGCTGAAGGGTAAGCTGGACCTGGTGCTACAGCAGCAGGCGGGCGGCAGCGCGTGAGCCGGGCGGGAGGTCCGGCCGCCCACCGTTATAACGCCCACCGTTATAATAGGTAGCGGAGGAATGGCCGAGCGGTCGAAGGCGGCGGTCTTGAAAACCGTTAGTGGGGCGACTCACTCGGGGGTTCGAATCCCTCTTCCTCCGCCAGGGTAGCCAGAACCAATGCGTGCCGGCGGTGGAAGCGCGTTAGGATCGGCTCAGCGCGCCTCAACGCCATCCGGGATCACACGCGGCGAATCGCCAGTGGTTTCGTATTGGAGGGCGGCCCCAGCCAGGCCCGCAAGTTGTTCCGCCATCGAACCTGAAGCCAGGGCGAAAGCGTCTCGTCGCTCGGCCAACCATTGGGCCACGCTCGACGCCGGCAGCGGCTTGGCGTAGAGATAGCCCTGGAAGTAATCCACGCCCATGGCGCGGAGCATGGCTGCCTGCGCCGGGTTCTCCACGCCCTCCGCGATCATCCGGAGGTTCAAGGCTCGGGAGATGGACACGATCGCGCTAATGACCGGGTGCGAGTCTCGTTCCATCGTGCGCACGAACGACCGGTCGATCTTCACGATGTCGATCGGAAGGTTCTGCAGATACGCCAGGGACGAGAAGCCGGTTCCGAAGTCGTCGATCGACACCCGCACTCCCTTCTCGCGCAGCCGGCTTAGCGTCGATACGATGCGCCCGTGGTCGCCGGCAAACAGGCTCTCGGTAAGTTCTATGTGAAGCCGATGCGGGGGAAGGCCGGATCGGACCAACGCCGCAAACACTTCGGCGGCCAAATCCCCGGAAAGCACCTGCGCCGCGGAGACGTTGACGGAAACCGCCGGGGGGCGCTCTCCTGTCCAGGACGCGGCCGCGCAGCATGCTTCGCGGAGCACCCAGCTTCCGATCGATAGGATCTGACCGGAACGCTCGGCGATGGGAATGAACTCGCTGGGAGGAATGGGCCCACGCGCCGGATGATCCCATCGCAGGAGCGCCTCCAGCGCTTCGCACTGCTCGCTGGATGCGCCCACAATCGGCTGAAAGGCCAACGACAGCGAATCCGTCGCGATCGCCTCGCGAAGCGCCTGTTCTAACTGATGGCGCTCGACCAGCTCTTCGGCAAGGCTGGGGTCGAATATCCGCACCTTGCCACGTTTTTCTTCTTTGCCGGCATACATCGCCACATCGGCGGCGCGGATCAGCTCGTCGGGAGCCTTGCCATGTTCCGGGAAGATCGAGATCCCGATGGTCGCGTCGATCAGGATGGTCTCGAGATCGATCTCGATCGGCCTTCCCAGGCTCTCCCGCAGAGCTTCCGCCAGAACCACGGCCTCGTGCGGATCGCCGAGCGCCTTCTGCACCACCACGAACTCATCCCCACCCCACCGCGCCAGATCCGTACCGGGCCGCAAACTGCCCGAGAGCCGCTCGGCAACGACCTGCAGTACGCGGTCGCCCGCATGGTGCCCTTTGACGTCATTCACCTCTTTGAACTTGTCCAGGTCGACGAAAAGAACCGCCACGCTGCCGCCGGACTCCTCCGCGTTCGCCAGCGTAGCGAAGAGGCGATCCGAGAGCATGGCACGGTTGTAGAGGCCGGTGAGTGGATCGGTGGAGGCAAGACGCGACAGCTCTTCGGCATACCGCTTTCGTTCCGCAACCTCGCGCTCCAGGTCGACCGTCCGCGCTTGAACCCGGGCTTCCAGGGAAAGGTTGGCCTGGCGCAAAGCGAACTGGGCCGTCTGGAGTTCCGAATTCGTCTGTTCCGCGAGGTTACGCTGCCCTTCGACTTCGATCAGCAGGCCCTGGTTGGTGCGGCTCAGGCGGAGCGCCGCCATCGTCGAGGTGTGACTGACGCGCGAGGAGAGCACCATGGTCGCGAAGAAAATTCCGCCCAGCATTCCCAGGATCTGGTCATCCTGTCCCCCGGCGCGCAGGAACATGATCGAGACCGGCAGCAGCATCGCCGCGCAATACCCGATCGAGAGACTCAAGGAGGCGCCCAGCACGGTCGCGCTTCCACCTGCCATGGCCGAAAGGATGATGGTCATCGCGGTTCGGCCGGCCCCGCCCAGCGACGAGAAGAATACCAGCGGGAACGCGATCCAGATCGCCGCGGTCAAGACGACACCGCACCCAAAACGGAGGATCTCTCTCCCTCCGCTCCAGGCCGGCGACGAGCGGCGGCGACGGGAGAACAGAAGGTCCAGGCTGCGGATTGCCAGCCCGCCGGTCATCGCCAGCCACCAGGCGATTACGTGCCAAAGCGGCGCCCGGCCGAGGGCCATGTAGGCGAGAAAGGAACTCGCGAAAGCCGATACAGCAAGTCCCCCCACACTCTGCCGGCAGAGCAGTTCGGCGGCGTCGCGTGCGACCAGGGCGTCGTAATCCAGCCCCGGGCCGCTGCCGCTCACGCTCTGAATCCCGCGGAGCGAAGGTCTCTTGCTCACATGAGTCTATCGGCGGCTCTCGCTGCGATCATTAGGGAGCGGGACGCTTTGGGTGTGAGCTGGCTCCCCTGGCGGAGGGCTGGGGTCCTGGCCGGCTGCGGCAGGCCGGGTCCCATATAAATAGGATATCGGCCTTCGACGAAATCCAAAACGGATTGGAAGGACCTTTCCGGTCCGCTTTTACGCACGAGCTTCCCCTCTATAAGTTACTCTTCAGGTTCAGCCACCATCGGGAATAATCATTCAGCTTGCTTCGCGGGTTGCGCGATGTTACTCCTGAAGGTTGAGGATTACTACTATGATCGCGGAACATCCTCCTCTTCCACAGAACATCTCTATTACAGAACTACCTCAAATGCCGTTGCCACGCGCGGTGCTGGTATGCCCGCCCGATTGCTTCGACGTCGTCGACGTCAAGAATCCCTTCATGGAAGGGCAGCAGGGACACGTCGACTACCGCCTGGCCAAGCGGCAGTGGCACGAAGTGATGCGCGCTTTCGAGCAGGCCGGCGTGGAGGTCCGGGAACTACCGCCCGCGCCCGGGTGCGAGGACATGGTCTTCTGCGCCAATCCGGTCTTTGCGGGTTTGGACGGCGACGGGCAACGGGTGTGCGTCCTCAGCCACATGCGGTTTTCGTCCCGGCAGCCGGAGGTCGCGGCCCATGCGCGCTGGTACCGGGAAAACGGCTATCACGTGGTTGAAATCGCGGGCCCCGGCTTGTTTGAAGGCAGCGGCGATGCGCTTTGGCACCCCGGCCGGCGGCTCATCTGGGGCGGCTACGGCCAGCGCACCAGCAAGGAAGTCTACGCCAAGATCTCGCGGGTCTTCGACGCTCCGGTGATCCCGCTGGAGCTGAAGACCGAGCTGTTCTATCACCTCGACACCTGCTTCTGTCCGGTGGATGAGCGAACCGCGCTGGTGTATCCTCCGGCGCTCACCGGCGAGGGCCTCGAGTTGCTGCGGCAGGCGTTCCCGTCGGTGATCGAGGTGGACGACGACGAGGCAACGCACGCGATGGCGTGCAATGCCGCGGCGTTTCTCGGCAAGTACGTGGTGATTCCCAAGGGTGCGCCTAAGGCTACCGCGCGACTCCGGGAGCTTGGGTTCCAGGTGGTCGAGGTGGACACGTCGGAGTTTCTCAAGTCCGGCGGCAGCGTCTTCTGCATGAAGATGTATCTATTCTGAGCGCGCACTTATAAGTCACCTACAGGAGAGTATATGGCGATCCGAGTCATCATTATGGGAGCCGCGGGCCGTGACTTTCATAACTTCAACACTTACTACCGGGACAATCCCGCCTACGAAGTTGTGGCCTTCACCGCCACCCAGATTCCCAACATCGACGGCCGGGTCTATCCGGCGGCTCTGGCCGGTTCTCTGTATCCCAACGGTATTCCCATTTACCCGGAGAGCGAGCTGCGCCGCCTGATTGCCGGCCAGCGCGCCGACGAAGTGGTCTTCGCGTACAGCGACGTGCCGCACGAAGGGGTGATGCACAAGGCGTCCGCCGTGCTCGCGGCCGGGGCCGACTTCCGGCTGATGGGGCCCAACCATACGCAAGTGCGCTCGACCAAGCCGGTGGTGTCGGTGAACGCAGTGCGGACGGGCGCGGGCAAGAGCCCCACCAGCCGCCGCGTGGCCGACGTGCTGCAGCAACTGGGCTACAAAGTGGTCGCGATCCGCCACCCCATGCCGTACGGCGACTTGGCGGCCCAGGCGGTACAGCGCTTTGCCACGCTGGACGACCTGGAGCGCTTCGAGTGCACCATCGAAGAGCGCGAGGAGTACGAACCGCACATCGTGCGCGGCGTCACCATTTACGCCGGGGTGGATTACGAGCGCATCCTGCGCGAGGCCGAAAAAGAGGCCGACGTGATTCTGTGGGACGGCGGCAACAACGATTTCTCCTTCTACCGCTCCGACCTGACGATCGTAGTAGCCGACCCGCACCGCGCGGGACACGAGCTGACCTACCATCCCGGCGAGACCAACTTCCGCTCGGCCGACGTGATCGTGATCAACAAGGTGGACACCGCCCCGCCCGAAGCCGTGACCCTGATCCGCGACCACGTGTACGCGGTCAACCCCGAGGCCACGATCGTGGAAGCGGCCTCGCCCATCATGGTGGAAGACGCGCGCGCGATTCGCGGGAAGCGCGTGCTGGTGATCGAAGACGGCCCCACGCTGACGCACGGCGAGATGGCCTACGGGGCGGGTTACGTCGCGGCCCGGCGTTACGGCGGACAGATCGTGGATCCTCACGAATATGCGGTGGGTTCGATCGCCGCAACCTATGCCCGGTATAAGACCACCGGTCCGGTGCTCCCTGCCATGGGGTATAGCGACACGCAGGTGAGGGAACTGGAGGAGACCATCGCACGCACGCCCTGCGACCTGGTGTTGATCGCGACGCCCATCGATCTGCGCCGCGTGCTGCTCATCGGCCAACCGAGCCAGCGCGTGCGCTACGAAATACAGGAGATCGGCGAGCCCACGCTCTTCGGCATCCTGCGCGAGAAGTTCGGCGCCAAACGCCCGGCGGACCGCGAGGTAGAGCACGACGCGGTGCTCGCTTAGGAAGCCACGCTCTTGCCGCCGACGGCCGGGGGGCCGCTCCTTCCGTCGCTCGTTTGCCCAACGATTTCGCAGACACTACACTGAGATGTCTACCGTGCGCCAGGTCACTGCCTGTGCTGGATGCCGTTCATGGCGAAGATCTACGTGTCGTCGACGATTGCCGATCTGCAGGCGGAGCGCCGCGCCGTCATGGACTGGATCGTCGCCGCCGGGCATCAGCCGGTCCACAGCTATCGTCCCGATAGCGAAACCGTGCGCGAGAGCTGTCTCCAGGACGTCGGCGGCTGCGGCCTCTATGTGCTGATCCTGGGCCACCGGTACGGCACTCAGCCGGAGCCGGACAATCCCGAGAAGCTGTCCATCACCCAGCTCGAATTCCGGCGGGCGGGGGAATCCCGAATTCCGCGAATCGCGCTCCTGCGGATGAGCGTTCCGGACATCGCGCTGACCGATCTGTTGGATCCGGCGAGAGCGGCCCTGGTGAGCCGGTTCGAGCGCGAAGTGCGCGACGCGGTGCGGCCTTTCGAGTTTCGCGACCGCGAAGGGCTCATCGCGGGGTTAAGCACCGGCGTCCTGAAGGAGTTGGCCCACGAGCCCGACGACCGGGAAGTTCAAAGCATCGTCGCCACGTTGACCCGCGTTATCAACGAGAAGGATGCGGAGAACCTGACTCTGCCCGGGCGCGTCAGGGAGCTCGAGGAACAACTGCACGCCGCCGTCTATCGCACGTTGAAAGCAGCCGGGCAGCCGGACGCCAGCGGCGCCGCCATCGCCGCCGCCCAGGCACTGGGCGCCGGGGACACGCGCCCCGCGGAGGCGCTGCTGGGCCGTGAGGAAGGCGAGCAGGCCGGCCAGATCGGCGCCCCCGGGGTGGACGACGCAAGCCAGCGCAGCCAGGCCGCCGCGCTGGCGCGCGAGCAGGGCGCGCTCGCCATGGGCCACGATGTGGGCGCTGCGTTGGCGGCCTTCCAGCGCGCCGCCGAATACCAGCCGGAGGACACCTGGACGCATTTCTTCATTGGCGACCTGCACGTGCTGCTGGGCGATCTGGAAGCTGCCATGCGCAGTTTTCAGCGGGGACAGGCGCTCGCCGCGGGGCTGGCCGCGCGCGATCCGGCCAACACTGGGTGGCAGCGTGATCTCTCGATCAGCCACGACAGGATCGGCAACATGCTGGTGGCGCAGGACGACGGGCCGGGGGCGTTGGCTGCCTACCGCAAGGCGCTCGGGATCCGGGAGGCACTGGCCGCGCGCGATCCGGCCAACACCCAGTGGCAGCGCGATCTTTCGATCAGCCACGAGAAGATCGGCGATGTGCTGGTGGCGCAGGGCGACGGGCCGGGGGCGCTGGCGGCCTACCGCAAGGCGCTCGGGATCGCCGAGGCACTGGCCGCGAGCGATCCGGCCAACACCGGGTGGCAGCGCGATCTCTCGGTCAGCCATAACAAGATCGGCGATGTGCTGATGGCGCAGGGCGACGGGCCGGGGGCGCTGGCGGCCTACCGCAAGGACCTCGGGATCGCCGAGGCACTGGCCGCGCGCGATCCGGCCAACACCGGGTGGCAGCGCGATCTCTCGATCAGCCACGACAGGATCGGCGACGTGCTGGTGGCGCAGGGCGACGGGGCGGGGGCGCTGGCGGCCTACCGCAAGTCGCTCGGGATCCGGGAGGCACTGGCCGCGCGCGATCCGGCCAACGCTCAATGGCAGACAGACCTGGCCGTCTCGTGCTCAAAGCTCGGAGCGCTGGAATACGGCCAGACCATAGACGGGCGCCGCGAACATCTGCGGCGCGGGCGCGCGATCCTGGCGCGGCTCAAGGAGCAGGGCCGGCTTCATCCTCAGCAGGATTGGATCCAGTGGTTCGACGATCAGCTTGCCGGCTTGGTGGGGTAGGCCTCCCGGCCTGCCCCATGGCCCGAAGGGCCACTGAAGGTTATGCATGCCCGCGAGAAGGCGGGTTACCAACCCGCCGCGGGATTCCATCCCGCTCCACAGCGTCGGCGCTGCCTACCCGGCGGGGCTTTCTTTCGGTGCCGGGGCAGGCCGGGAGGCCTACCCCACTCACCTTCCCTTGGGCAGCATCTTCACACCGCCGGGCAGGGTGAACAAATTATCCGTGAGGTCCTGGTTGATCTCGATCGAATCCGAGTACAGCTCGAAGATCTTGTCGCCGTTGCGCTCGCGGCGGACGTCGAAGGGCCACTGGACGCCGCCGCCGACGTCGCGGTATTTGGCGTACAGCGACACCTCCGTGTCGAAATCCTTGTACTCCGGGTTGCGGCGCCGGAACACCTGGCGGACGGGCAGCTTGGTCGTCTGGTCGAAGTACACCGTCACCGTGAGATTGGCGGCGTCGGTGATGTCTACAATCTCCACCGGGCGGTTCTGATAGATGTCCGAACCCTGCGAGTAGAACGCTATGCCGGGCTCGTCCAGGCGCTGGCGGAGAATATAGAAGACATTCCGCAGCATGGCGTCCTGGTAGTTGGTGTAGCGCTGGTCGGGGAGCGGGCTGGCGCCGCGGAAGGTGATCTCCCAGGCGCCGCTCTCGGTGAACAGCAGCGCGCCGAACTCCTGTTTTTTGCCGAAGGCGTCGCGCTCGCGCAGGGCGAGTTTGCCCGCGGCCGGCGTCAGATAGCGCGTGTAGATGGTGGCCACCGAGAGGCCGGCGATCTCCTCGCGGTAGAAGGAATAGGCGCGGCCGGTCTCCACCCGGTCGGCCATGTGCAGGAAGGCGTTCCCGCCCAAAGCCTGCAGGGCCGCGTAGACCACGCGCTTGCCGCGCTCGGCCGCCGTTTCCGCCCCGGCGGCGGCCGCCGCCAGAAGGCAGCCCAGCAACAATATCGTGGCGCTCCGCTTCATGGCCGCCTCCCCAAATCCTGCGGCTTGAGGCCAGTGTCGATCTGGAAATCGGTCACCGCCACCGCGGCGTACTTGCGCCCGCCCTGCGTGACCGTGATTTTGAACGGAACCTTGACCCCGCCCACCGCGCGAAAGTCGGCGTACTCTTCCTCCACGGAAACCGGCTGGCCGCCGCCGGTCACGGCTTCGTAAAGCAGTTTCCGCGGCAGGCCGGTGGCGGCATCGAATTCGAGCTGGGCGATCTGGCCCGTGGCATCGCCGATCTCCACGGTGGCGTCGCCGGTGGCGTTCACCGCGCGGCCCGCGATGCGGTCGCTGAGCAGCATGCGGAGGTAGAGCCGGAACAGGTCGCCCTGCACTTGTTTCAGCGGCGCGCCCGCCAGCAGCATGGAGCCGCCGGCCGAGGCGATCCAGCCGCTCTTGCCGTCGAAGAAGGCGGTGATCCGGCCGGCGGCGGACACACTCTCCTGGCGGAGAATCTCGGGCGCGATCCAACGGTCGGTCTTCTTCAACTGGAGGCCGCCGGCCGCGGCATCGAACTGCCACTCCGCCACCTGGGTGGTATCCTTTACCGCCGCCAGGCGCTCCACGCCCCCGGCGGCCTGCTGCGCGCGCGCCAGGAGTTGTTTGCCCTTCTCCAGGGTGGCCGCATCCTCCTTGGCCGCCTCCTGCTTGGGCGGGGGAATGGTCAAGTCGATGGGGATGACGGCGCTGCCCAAGGCATCGAGCTGCTGCCCGAAATCCGCCGGGTTGCCGACCGCCAGAGTGACGAAGGCGTCGGGATGCAGGTGCTGCTTCGCCACACGCAGCACGTCCGCTCGCGTGACCGCCGCCAGCGCCTTCTGGTATTGCTGCAGGAAGTCTTTGGGATAGCCGAAGTACTCGTACGTCAGCATGCGCTGCAGGGTCTTGGCTCTGGTGTCGAAGGCGAACACCAGGCCGTTGAGCGCGCTCTCCTTGGCCGTGTTGAGCTCCGCCTCGGTCACTTCGGTGGTGCGTATTCGTTCCACCTCTTCGCGTATCGCCTGCAGGGCCGCCACCGTGGAGAGCGACTTGGTGCTGCCTGCGATCTCGAACAGCCCGGGGTGATCGTAGTTTCCGCCCCAATCGGCCGAGATATCGTAGGCGTCCCCCATTTTGGTGCGGACCCGGCGGAAGAGCCGGCTGTGGAAACCGCCGCCCAGGATGTCCGCCATGATCACCAGCGCGGGGTAGTCCTTGTCGCGGTAATCGCCGCCCAGGTGGCCGATGGCAAAGAAGGTTTGGGTGACTTCCTTCTTCACCGCCAGATACATTCCTCGCGGCGGGGTGCCGGCGACCTTGGGGAATGCGGGCACGGGCGGCTGCTCGACGCTCCAATCGGCAAAGAGTTTCTCGACGGCGGCTTTCATGGCGGCGGTATCGAAATCGCCCCAAACGGCCAACAGGGTGTTCTTGGGAAAGAAGTAGCGCCGGTAGAAATCCTGCAGGTCGGCGCGGCTGATGCGGTCAATGGTGGCGTATTCCTCCTGCCAGCCGTACGGCGTGTCCTTGCCGTAAACGATGTTGGTGAACTCGCGCTGCCGGATGCCGCCGGGGTCGTCGTTGCGGCGCGCGATACCGGAGCGGATCTGCGTCTTCGCCAGGTTGATCTTGTCCTGGCGGAACTCGGGGGCGGTGAGCACATCTTTGAACACGCCCAGCACCTCGTCGGTGTTCTCTTTCAAGGCCGAGAAAGACACGGAGCCCGAGGTCTCGCCGATGCCGCTCTCCACGCCGGCGGCGATGTTTTCCAGTTGCTCGTCGAGCTGTTCGCCAGTCCGTGCGCGGGTGCCGCCGGTGCGCATCGTCATGCCCGTGATCAGGGCCAGGCCAACATGATCGGGAGGGTCGAACAGGTTGCCCGTGCGCACCAGCGCCAGGCCGTTGACCACGGGCAGCTCGTGGTCCTCCATCAGGTAGAGCTTCATGCCGTTGGCGAGAGTGAAGGTCTCGACTTTAGGGATCTCGACGGCGCCCAGCGGAGGATACCGCAGATCCTTATAAGAGGGAGCCGATGCCGGCCGCGCGGCGGGCCGCTGTGCGGCGGGGGGCTTGGCGGGCGCAGGCTGCGGGTTAACCGGGGTCTGCGCCGCGGCCAGGGCGGCTGCCAGGGCCAGAATCGCCAGACGCGTTTTCACTGGCGGCCTCCCCCGGCCGCGGCTGCCGGTGGCTGCGCGATGTAAGCCATGGTGCGGTTCACGGAAACGAAATAGCGCTGCGCCACACGCTGGACATCGGCCGCCGTCACCTTTTCGTAGCCGGCGAGGTCGGTGAACAGCCTCCGCCAATCGCCGAATCCGGCATAGTAGGTCGCCAGCAGCGACGCCAGCCCCGCGTTGCCGGCCAATCGGCGGATCACCCCGGCGCGCAGCTTGGTCTTCACGCGCCGCAGTGCGGCCTCGTCCACCGGGGCCGCCTGGAAGCGCGCCAGCAGGTCGTCGAGCGCCTTCTGGTTTTCCTCCACGGAGTGGCCCAGGGCCGGCGCCAGGAAGAACAAAAACAGATTGGGATAACGCCCATCGGGGAAGGTGGCGGCCGCCTGCGCCACCTGCGCGATGCGCTTTTCCTGCACCAGTTCCTTGTACAGCAGGCCGGTGCGGCCGCTGGAGAGCAGCAGCGAGACGATGTCGAACACCGGGTCGTCTGGGTGGTACTGGTCGGGCCGCTTGTAGCCGATCACCAGGAGCGGCTGCGCCGCCAGGTTCACCGCGGCCGTCTTGGGGCCGGGTTGCGGCGGCTCCTCGGTATGGAGCAGCGGGGGGAGCGGGCGGGCGGGGAGCGGCCCGAAGTATCGCTCGGCCATGCGCCTGGCTTGGGCGGGATTCACGTCGCCCGCAATCGCTATGGTCATATTGGCCGGCACGTAATACTCGTCGAAAAACGCTTTGGCATCGGCGCGCCGCAGGTTGACGATGTCGCTGGGCCAGCCGCCGCCGGGGTTGCGATACGGGTGGGCGGCGAAGGCCGTCGCCAGGAAATCCTCGAGAAGCCGGCCGTTGGGGCGCGATTCCACGTTCATGCGGTGCTCTTCCATCACCACGTCGCGCTCCTTGTAGAACTCGCGGAACACCGGACGCAGGAACCGCTGCGACTCCATCAGGAACCATAGCTCGATGCGGTTGGACGGCAGGCTGTAGAAATACTCCGTGGAATCGAGCGAGGTGCGCGCGTTCACGTCCAATCCGCCGTTTTCCTCGATGATGCGCGTGTATTCGTTGGGCTCGACGTACGACTGTGCCTGGTCGATGGCCATCTTCAACTCGGTCTCGAGCACCCCGATGCGGTTCTGGTCGGCCTTCGGGCCGCGGTTGCGCTCCGCTTCCAGGCGGTCGTACGCCTGCTCCACGGCATCGAGAGCCTTCTTCTCCGCCGGCCAGTCCCTAGTGCCGATGGTTTCGGTGCCTTTGAACGCCATATGCTCGAACATGTGCGCGGTGCCGGTTTCGCCCGAGGGATCGTTCACCGAACCGGCGTTGACATAGGTGTGGAAAGAAACCACAGGGGCCTCATGCCGCTCCACCAAAATGAAGTGCAAACCGTTGGGCAGCGTAAACTCGGTGACTTTCTTTTCGAATTCCTTGAGATCCTGCGCCGGAAGCAACAGGGGCAGCAGGATGGTGCAAAGACGCCATGCTTTCACAATGTTCGCGACTCCTGTACTTCTACGAGAATAGCAGGGGCCGGAGGCCCGGTTGCGGAATTGACCCGCCGCCGGCGTTCCTGCTATCAGAACCGGCTTAGGACTAAGGGTACCGTTCCGGTACCGGCATGACTGTTCTAGCGGCGAGGGCATCCGCATAATGGATTTGGCGGCAACTATGCAACCCCAGACGGGCTGGATCGAGCGGCTGCGCGAGATGGAAGGCATCTCAGGCGACCGCCGCAACCACCGGCGCTACGACATGCAACTGCAATTGCGGTGGAGACTGATCCGCCGCCGGCGAGTTCTCGAAAGTGGCTTAGGCCAGACCATCGACCTGTCGAGCGGCGGCATCCGCTTCGAACCGGGCCGGCGCCTGCCGGTGGGCTTGAACGTCGAGCTATCGATCTCCTGGCCGGTGCTGCTGCACGATGTGGCCCCTTTGCAACTGATGGTCTCCGGCCGCGTGGTGCGATCCGACGACCACGGGACGGCTTTTCGCATGGTGCAGCACGAATTTCGGACCGCGGGAACTTCAGCGGACCAGCATGGCCACCCGAGCCTGGTGCGGATGCCTTCCCCGGGGCCGCCGAGCCTGGCCTTCCTGACCACCCACTAGCGAACGAGTGTTCAGCGACCGGTGCGGCGCCCTCGCGCTCGCGAATTTCTGTCGCGGTTTTGCGGTAATTCCCCGGATACCGCGCGGCGGGCGAAAGGAACAGACTCAAGCTGGAGGTGCCCCATGAGCGAGGTCCGGCAGAGGCTGGAGGAAGGAGTCGCCGTTCTGGCGCGGCTGGAACAGAGAAGGCGCGACACCGGCACACCGCGATTGGGCTTTGGCACCGAGTTCCTCATCATTGCCCGGGAACTCGAGCAACTCGAGCACGATATTCTCAACGACCCCGGCGCTTTGGAGCCGCAACTGCATCGCCTGCGCCAAGACCCCGCGCCCGGCGACGGCGCGAGCGCACGCTAAGTCTCAGGCCGGCCTCTGGCGGCCCGCTCATCAAGCAACAGGGAAAGGACTCTCCTTGTTGATTCGTTTGGGACTGGCGGAGAGGGGGGGATTCGAATCATGGAAGGCTGAACAGGATCTGCAAGTTGCAGATCCTACGTTGCCGGGGATGCCAAGCGTGCCACGGATGCCGTGGTGCATTGCCCGGTATTGCCCGCTGGGCAGTGGAGCCTACGGACATATTTTTCCAGCTTGGGAAGACGACAGCAAAGTGGAAACAAAGAAGATTGCGTTTCCTGTACCTCGTTCTGGCGATTGAGGACGCCGCGTTTTCACCCTGTGCTTTGGCCCAGCTTCAAACGGTGCACAAACGGAGCACACGAATCGACTTGGGCAGGAGCTTCGGCCCGGTGTCGGCGTCGATCAAAGCGAAATCATCGGTGATAGTGACGTCGTCGCCCTCAGGATGCAGGGCTAGCTAGCCGGGCTCCGGCGCGATGTGATACGTCAGCCTCCGTCGCTCCCCGTTTGGTTCATGCCGGTGGCAGCCATGAACTCCTGGGCGTGCAGACATTAACTGAACATGGGTTGAACCGCGAGTGCCGGCGGGCCACCCACCACAAAACAAAGGACTTCCGGAACTCCAAGCCCGTGGCCGGCCAGTGGGGGAGAGTTCGCCCGTCGCTCGGAGTTCGGTTTTCTCGATGACCTCGTGGAGCGAATGGCGCGCCAGGCTCCGCTTGAACGGCTACAGTCGATTCGGGCGATTCGATGTGCCATGCCGCTGAAGGCGCCGGGCGCCACCGCTCAAGCTTCGAACCACCCCGGCGAAACGTGGACTGTTACGCAGGCCCAATCGGTTCGATTGAAAAGGGAGCGGCCCACCTTTGCGCGGGTCTTCTATAGGCTGTGCAGCCACGTCCAGGCCGTCTCGTATTTCTTCAGCCCGAGCACGCGTTGCAGACCCAATGCGCTGGCACCGTTCTTCTGGGTCGTCACCCACCACATGGCCCGGAACCACACCGGCAAAGGGGTTCGCGTATCTTGAAAAATCGCCCCGGCGGTCACCGAAGTTTGACAGCCACACCTGCCACACTCCCACAGATCTCGCACCGGCCAAGCCTTCCCCGATCCGCAGCGCGGACACACGAAACCCGTTGGCCACCGCAGTCGCGCCAAGTATGCCCGACACGACCTCGTCGTTGCCGAAGTTCGCCTCCAGTTCCGTCAGATTTCTCGGGTATTCCTCCACCATGCCGCATACTACCCATTGGGGCTACCTGAGTCAAGCGGATAGCCACCTTGCGGCATTCGGTGGCGAGTGAGATGCTCCGCCAAGGCACTCCCCTCTACGCATCGCCACAGTCTTGCGCCATCGCTCCATCGAAACGACAACTATTTACGCAAAGGTCGATCTGAAACTATTGCGCGAGGTGGCGCAACCGTGGCCGGATCGTTCGAGCTTCCGCGCCGGAACTGCGCGCTCTCCGCGAGCGGGGGTGTACGCTGCGTGCGATCAGGGCCAAGACGCCGCAGTGCACGCGGAATCCGACGCGCGCAAACGGACGGCCGCGGCGAGCGCGGGCGGCGTGCGCGGGAGCGGCGGCGCCAAGCCTGCTGGCGTGATCTCGTCGGGCGAACTGCGCTACGGAACAGCCGGGCGGCTGCGCCGCCGACACGGAATCCGACTCGCGCACGGGGTATGGCTGCGGCATGCGCCGCCGGCGCGCTAGGGAGCGGCGATACGAACGACCCCAGGCCTCCCGGCGCGCCCGCGCCGGGCGAAGCGCGCTATGGATCGCGCGGGAGGCGGCGACCACTCTTCCGGATCGCACAACTTCGCGATTCCCGAAAACGCGGGATGCAAGCTGCGCGTGATCCGGCCGTGGTACGCAGCGCGCACGGAATCCGACAAGCGCACGCCGACGGCCGCGATGATCGCCCCGCGCCCTGCGGCAGGGGGGGAGTCCCCGGATATCATCGTTGGGCATTGCGGGCAGGCATCATGGGGATGGCCGGAGCCGGCTCGGTCAGCGAGCGCCCACTCTACCGGGCCAGGATTCATGCGCGGCTTGGCGAATTCAACCAGGCGATAAAGTACCTTGAGAGTACTTATGCACAGCGGGACTGCCTGCTGGTTTTGCTTAAGGCAAACGAGTGGTACGACCCGCTGCGGTCTGACGCCCGCTTCGCCGAATCTCGTACGGCGCGTCGGCATCCCGTGCTCGAGACGTTCCAGGCGTGTCGACGTGGACCTTCACCGAGTCATGAGTCCTGATTCCCATTTGCACTATCTATTTGCACTCCTTCGCTGATGATCTCCCCAGGAACCCTTACATAGCTGGCCCCCGAGAACCCTGTTCACCAAAGATAACACGCCACTGACAATACATCTCAACGAATCGAGCCACGGGCAAACCCGAATATGCAGAGCTGGGCAAGGCCATCGACTAGTACTGCCCCGAGTCACCAGTTAATGGCCGCGATAAGCTCTGCCTGGCGTGCATATTGCTGAAAGGACTCTGTTGTTCGGCGGGTTAGGGCTGTCTTGGCAAGCTATCCCGGGCCTTGATCAGCCCACGATTTGTTTCTGATCGAAAATAATGATTGATTTAGCAGTAACTCCAGAGTATATTGCTAATGCATCCGTAACGCTCGGACGGCCAGCGGGAAATGGCCGCCCCCTTATGGTTTCCGCAATACGAACCAACGCCTGACCAACAAGCGGGCCTCACCGCCACCTTATCTGGCGGCGGAACGCAACAGTTCACGGCCACGGTGGCCAACACCACGAACACCGCGGTGACCTGGACGATCAGCCCGGCGACGGGCGCGGGCACCATCGGCAGCACCGGGCTCTACACAGCGCCGGCCACCATCACCGCCCAGCAGACGGTTACCATCGCGGCCACGAGTCAGGCCGACTCAACGAAAGCGGCCACGGCGACGGTGACATTATCGGGACCGATAAGCGTGACGGTGGCGCCGGGTACGTCCACCTTATCTGGCGGCGGAACGCAACAGTTCACGGCCACGGTGGCCAACACCACGAACACCGCGGTGACCTGGACGATCAGCCCGGCGACGGGCGCGGGCATGATCGGCAGCACCGGGCTCTACACAGCGCCCGCTACGATAACTGCCCAGCAGACCGCCACCATCACGGCCACAAGTCAGGCCGACTCGACGAAATCGGCGACGGCCACGGTGACATTGTCGGCACCGGTGAGCGTTGCGGTGGCGCCGGGCACGGCCACCTTATACGGCGGAGGAACGCAACAGTTCACGGCCACGGCGGCCAACACCACGAACGCCGCGGTGACCTGGAGCATCAGTCCGGCGACGGGCGCGGGCATCATCGGCAGCACCGGGCTCTACACAGCGCCCGCCACCATCACCGCCCAGCAGACGGTTACCATCACGGCCACGAGTCAGGCCGATTCGACGAAAGCGGCGACGGCCACGGTGACATTGTCGGCACCGGTGAACGTTGCGGTGGTGCCGGGCACGGCCACCTTATACGGCGGCGGAACGCAACAGTTCGTGACCACGGTGGCCAACACCACGAACGCCGCGGTGACCTGGACGATCAGTCCGGCGACGGGCGCGGGCACCATCGGTAGCAACGGGCTCTACGCGGCGCCGGCCACCATCACCGCCCAGCAAGCCGTTACCATCACGGCCACGAGTCAGGCCGACTCGACGACATCGGCTACGGCGACGCTGACGTTATATCCGCCAATCACGCTGACGGTGGGACCAGACACGGCTACGCTATACGGAGGCCAAACCCAGCAGTTCGCGGCCACGTTGGCGAACGCGAACAGCACGGCGGTTGCCTGGTCCATCGCCCCCCCGGGCAGCGGAACAATCGACTCCACCGGATTGTACACAGCGCCCGCGACCGTGACGACTCAGCAGACCGTCACGATTACGGCGAAAAGCCAAGCCGATGGCTCGACCTCCAGTACGGCAACCGTTACCTTGATGTCCCCAGTCACCGTGGCGGTTTCGCCGGCCACGGCAACTGTGGTTGCAGGCCAAACCCAGCAGTTCACGGCCACACTCACCAACGCCAGCGATCAGAGCGTGACTTGGACGCTTACGCCTGCAGGCTACGGAACGATCAGCGCGACGGGTCTTTATACGGCGCCGGCTTCCATCGCGACATCACAGAACGTAACCATAACGGCGCACAGCGTTGCGGACCCCACCAAATTTGCCACCGCCCAAGTCTCGCTATCGGCCTGTGCCCTGAGCTCCTACAGCCATGTGCGAGCCATCGTCATCAACCACAGAAAAGTCCCAAGTACCGATCAGACCAATTTTCCGATACTGATCTCGGGAACGTACAGCTATCTCGCCACGGTGGCGAACGGCGGTAACATTCTGAACCCGAATGGCTACGACATCGCATTCACGACGGATTTCGCGGGCACGAACAAACTCGATCACGAGTTGGAGTCCTACAGTCCGGCAACCGGCGCGATCAACGCCTGGGTCCGCATTCCAAACCTGTCTCACACCACGGATACGGTAATTTATCTCAACTACGGCAACGCTTCTGTCAGTTCGAGCCAAGAGAATAAACAGGCAGTGTGGGATCGTAACTACAAGGCGGTCGTACACTTCCCAAGCACAGTGGGAGCCTATAGCGGCGGCATCGGCGATTCCACTGAAAATCACAATGACCTGGCGGTTATGGCCGGGACGCCAGCTGGCGCAGTGGGGCCCTATAATGGCTCGGCTACCTTTAATGGTTCGCAATACATCTACCGAAATAATCCCACGGGCTTCTCCTTGGGTTCGGCGCCCCGCACCGTCGAAAGTTGGGTCCAGAGTCCGGTTTCCCGCAGCGAGTTGGCCGGCTACGGCTCGAACAACGGAAATGGCCACCGGTTCATGCAGTACTGGGATGGCACCTGCTTTGTCACAGAGGTCGAGAACGATGGAAAGTGCGCCGCTTTCGCGTTGTCGGATGGCAACTGGCATCACATCGTGTCGGTGTTGCCCAACGGAAGATCGACGACCGCGGACATCCTGTCGTATGTGGACGGTGTGCTGATCCCAGCAACCGGGGGTTCCATCAGTCTCAACACCGATCAGGGCATGTTTGCCGTAGGGACGATCCCTGGGGCGTTGGGCAATTCCAACCTGAGAGGGTCGATTTCGGAGGTACGCATCTCGAATGTGGATCGCTCCGCCGATTGGATCGCGACCGAATTCAATAACCAGAAGTCGCCCGCCAGCTTTTACAGCATTTACCCGGAAAACGAAGTTGGCGTAATCGTTGCGCCGGGCACTGCGACGCTTTACGGCTCTCAGTCTCAGCAGTTCACGGCCGCCACAATCGGGACCTGCGGCGGTCCGGTCACCTGGGCAAACTCCGGCGGCGTCGGGAGCATCACGGCCGCGGGCCTATACACGGCCCCGGCAACCGTTTCCACTCAACAAATCGTCACGATAACGGCCACAAGCCTGTTGAATAGCACCAAGTCGGCTTTGGCGGCGGTGACGCTGTGGCCGCCGGTCAGCGTCTCAATAAGCCCCCAAACGGGAACGTTATCCGCGGCCCAGACGCTCCAGTTCACGGCTGGTGTGCAGTACACTACGAATCCCGCGGTGACATGGTCGATTAGCCCGGTTGTGGGAACGATTAGCGACACCGGGCGCTACACAGCTCCCGGCGTCATCCTTTCGCCGCAGACCGTGACGGTCACTGCCACCAGCGTGGCGGACCCGAGCAAATCCGCCAGCGCGACCGTCGCGCTGTTGATCAGCTCCTTTGCGCCGATCCGGATCAACTCGGGCGGGCCGACCTACACCGATCCGGCGGGGCGGGTGTGGGCTGCAGACTCGAATTACGCAACGGACTGTCCCGGGAATGGCTTTAGCTTCTCCTTTGTTCCCCCTGCCGGGGTGGACGGCGAGTACGGCACGGGCCGGGCCTGCACCATGACCTATCAGTTCGCGGTCCCCAAC
>JAIQEX010000081.1 GCA_020073615.1 Terriglobia bacterium | reverse complement strand
TCACCGTCCCTGGCCAGTCGGACGGCAAGTTGATCCGTGATTTCGAGCAGCCAGGCATCACCGGTGTCAGTGGAGAATAGGATCAGTTGGCCAATGGTGACCGTGCGCGCGTCATGGTCGGCGGCCTTGTCCTGGATGTAGCGAATCTCGTCGGCGAGGCGGAAGCCCTTGCCGTCCACCACCGATCTTGCCGGCCCGCGTTTGATGGTTCTGCGGCCCACAGTATTTTCTCTCCATCGAGTATAGTGCATGGACATGGAACGGTTTATCCAGTTGTTTGCGGATTTCCTGGCCTTGGTTTATCAGCAAGATACTCGGAGCATCAAAGGCGGCTCTTGCCTGCCGACGATCACGCAGGTCAGCGCTATACGTGAACGTAGTGGTTGATGTATTGGGAAAGACCGGCGCGGATTGGGAAGGCCGCCAATTGCAAACCCGCAGTGAACTCGCGGGGGCCATAGTGAATGGTCGATAACCGTACTTGCGCTTTAGTCCTCGAAAAGCCGGCCGGGATCCGTTTTTCTCAATGTTATCGGCGGGACCCGATACATACGATCTCGGTTCGAATAGCCAACGAAGTTTGGGGATTTGTGAGCATTGCGCTTCCGACTCCACTTGAGAGCGCTCCAATGGAGTTCCGAATCCTGAAAGCTGCCGCGCAACTTCTCGTCGCTCTTTTTTCAATGACTTTGCGACGGTAACTCTTATCGCCAGGAATGGAGGACTACAGCACCAGAGGCGTGATCCCACAAACAATTCTACATCAGAATGTTCTTTTATGGGCTCTCCGCAGGAATTCGTAGAAATGCCAATTGGCGGAGACTTGAGCGTTTTGTCTTCCCTGGGATTGCTTGGCGCAGAGGGCAACCGTCCCGCCCGAAGCAACGACGTCGGAGCCTGCCCGAAGCAACGACGTCGGAGCCTGCCCGAAGCAACGACGTCGGAGCCTGCCGAACAGCTCGGCCTGTGAGCGTTGTCTGGCGCTTGTATGGGAAGCGCAGGCAAGAGATCGATGATGGGCGTAATCGTTGATTTGACAGGGTGTTATGGCAATCCGGCCTCGCGGCGTCGCGCTGTTTAAATAGCCCAACGTACCATGCGCGGTGGTGTGTTACCTCAGCCCGAACGTCGGCCCTTGGCGCTCACCGGCTCGCATCGGGGGACGCCCCAGGACGAAGGGAACGGGACACTCTTGGGATGGCGGCGGCGATAAGTCTCAAGCAGTGCGGAAAGCCGGTGAACAGGGCCGGCGACTCACTTTCCAAGCCGCCGAGCCGAAACGAACTCCAACAGGCCCAATCCCGGAAACTCAATGAAAACACGGGTTTCACCAATTCCTGCGGAGAGCCCTCTTATGACCCAGCAGTACATTAGAGGGGTATTCCGAACATCGCGTGATACTTCTCCGGCAGCCGCGTGCGTTGCATCTGGCGGTTCACGAACAGGTGGCGGGTGTGTCCCGTGGCCAGCGCCGTCCCCGCTTCCGCCACGCGCATCTCGTAGGCGAAGGTCACCATGCGCGGGTTGGCGGCTTCAATCCAGGTCCGGACGATCACCTCGTCGTCGAAGCGCGCTGGCGCACGGTAGCGGCAGTTGGCCTCGGCCACCGCCAGGTAGATGCCGTCCTCGCGCTCCATGTCGCGGTAGTTGAAGCCGCAGGCTTTGCACAGGTCCACGCGGCCCACCTCCATCCACACCAGGTAGTTGGCGTAGTAGACCACCCCCATCTGGTCGGTCTCGGCGTAGCGCACGCGCAGGTGCGTTTCGGTTTCGGGTTTCATGGCGGAGACCGCATTGTAACCCGTTGCAACGAAGGACCGGCCGCATCCGTCTGTTAGACTGAAGTGGCCACTGGGAATGCGCGTGCGAGTGTTGTTTTTCGGGATGCTGAAGGACTTGGTGGGACGGTCCGCCGAGGAGGCCGACTTCCCCGAGGGCGCCGACCTGCGCGCCGTCTTCGACCGCTATGCCGCCCGTCATGCGCGCCTGCGAGAAATGGCCCGTAGCATCGTCATGGCGCGCAATCACGAGTTCGCCGAGCTTTCCACGAGCCTCCAGGAGGGCGATGAAGTGGCTTTCCTGCCGCCCGTCAGCGGCGGATCGGCCGCCGCCGCGCCCACGGCGGAGATTTGCGAAGACGGGAACTTCTTCGCCCTCACCCGCCACGACATCGACGCCCGCCAGGTCATCGCCCGCCTCCTCACCGGCGCCGAAGGTGCGGTGGTCACTTTCGAAGGCACCGTCCGCAACAACACCAAGGGCCGCCGGACCTGCTGCCTGGATTACGAATGCTATGAGCCTATGGCGCTCCGCACGATGGCCCGCATCGGGCGCGAGCTGGTTGGCGCGCACCCTATCACACGCATCGCCATGGTGCATCGCCTGGGACGCATGCTGATCGGCGAAACCAGCGTCGCCGTCATTGTCACCGCGCCCCACCGCCGCGCCGCGTTCGAGGCCGCGCTCGAGGGCATCGACAGGCTCAAGAAGCTGGTGCCCATCTGGAAGAAGGAACATTTTGCCGATGGCGAGGTTTGGGTGGAAGGAGCGTGGGATGCCGATGTCCCGGTGGCCGGCTAGCGTCTTCCTGGCGGCGCTCGCGTGCGCCTCCGCGCTCGCCCAGCAGACACCGGTGTTCACTTCCGAGGTGAACCTGGTCCGCGTCATCGCCACCATCAAGAACCAGGCGGGCGAGCTGGTCGGCTCTCTGCAAAAGGGCGATTTCGAAGTCTTCGATAACGGCGTGCGGCAGGAGGTCGCCCACTTCGAGCGCCAGACCGAGCAGCCGCTTTCCATCGCCCTGCTGATCGATGTCAGCGGCTCCACCGCCAAGGATCTGAAGTTCGAGACCGATTCCGCCGCCCGGTTCCTGCGCGCCCTGCTGGCGGAGGGCAATCCGGACGATGCCGTGGCGCTCTACACCTTCAATTACGCCGTCACGCTGCAGCAGTCGTTCACCCACAATTACCGGCGGCTCGAAGACAAATTCAAACTGCTCAAAGGCGAGGCGGGCACGGCCCTGTACGACGCCGTCTACTATGCCGCCCAGGAGCTGGAGAACCGCGAGGGCCGTAAGGTGATCGTGGTGGTGACCGATGGCGGCGACACCACGCACTCCACGCTCGACAGCGCCCTGCGCGCCACCCAGCTTGCCGACGCGGTCATCTATCCCGTGGTGGTGGTGCCCATCACCAACGATGCCGGCCGCAATATCGGCGGCGAACACGCCCTCCAGTTCATGGCCGAGCGGACCGGCGGCCGCACCTTCCTGCCCACGCTCGGCGCCCAGCTCGACCGCGCCTTCGCCGATATCATCACTGAGCTGCGCACGCAGTATCTGCTCGGTTTCTATCCGCACGGCGTGCCGCTCACCAAGGACCCCTTTCACAAGCTCGAAGTGCGCGTGAAGTCGCCGGATTTGCGGGTTTCGGCGCGCAACGGCTATTATGGTGAGGCGGAACGCGGCGCGGGCAGATCCGACGCCCGCACCGCGGTGACTCCCGACGGAAGGAAGAAGCGGCCCAACCAATGAGCATGACGCCCCAGGGTGGAAAATCCGCGCGCGCGCCGGAGCAGACATTTGAAGAGGCCAAATACCTCAAGCGCCTGATCGAGAATGCCACGCCGGTGCGCGTCAAGATGGCCGACGGCGAGGAAGTGTCCGGCACCATCGAGTATTACGACCAGTCCTTCATCCGCCTGACTCGCCGCGGCCAGCCGAATCTTTTCATTTTCAAGCAGGATATCAAGTACCTCGTGGAAGAGAGTTAGCCGCCACGGCGATGCCCTACCTGGAAACCGCGGTCGAGATCGCGCGCGAAGCCGGCGCGCTCCTGGCCAATGCCTTCGAGCGCCGGCTGCCCTTCCAGAGCAAGGGCGAATTCGACCTGGTCACCGAAGCCGACCGCGCCAGCGAAAAGCTCGTGGTCGAACGCTTGCGCTCCCATTTCCCGTCGCACGCCATCGTGGCCGAGGAAGGCGGCGGCCACGAGAGCTCGTCCTCCTATTGCTGGTATGTGGACCCGCTCGACGGCACCACCAACTTCGCCCACAGCTTTCCCATGTTCAATGTCACCCTGGGCCTGGCGCATGCGGGTGAAATGATCGCCGGGGTGATCTACGACCCGGTGCGCCAGGAGCTGTTCACCGCCGAGCGCGGCGCCGGCGCCTGGCTCAACAACCGGCGCACACACGTTTCCTCGACCGCGCATTTGAACCTCAGCCTGGCCGCCACCGGCTTCCCCAGCCGCAAGCGCCACCACAACGTGAACATCCATTTTTATTACCAGGCGGCGATGGCCTCGCACGGTGTGCGCCGCACCGGGTCGGCCGCCCTCGACCTGGCCTACGTGGCCTGCGGCCGCCTCGATTATTTCTGGGAGTTCGGTTTGAAACCCTGGGACATGGCGGCCGGCACGCTGCTCGTGCAGGAAGCCGGCGGCCGCGTCTCCGATATGAACGGCGTGCCCCACGCGCTCACCGGCTCCGATCATCTCCTGGCCGACAACGGCTTCCTGCACGGCGAGGTGCTCGATCTCTTCGCCGAGATCTTCCGCGGCCAGTTGCGCGTGCCCCTGCCGCCCGTGGGGTAGACCTCCTGGTCTGCCCCCCGCGCCGAAGGCGCCGCTACTTCTTCGCCGGCGCCGCTTCCTGCTTGGTGAACTTGATGGTCATACTCTTCTTCTCGCCCGACCCGTCGTTCATGAACGAAGTAAGCGTGTAAGAAGTTGGCGTGAAGTCGGAGATCACGTCCTTCACCGACAGCTTCTTGCCCATCATCATGGTCTCGCCCGTGAACACCAGGGTGTCGCCCTCCTTTTTGCCGGTCTCGGTCACCAGGCCCGGCGACATCGAATCCGCCCAAACGGACCTGTACGCCTTCGTGTTGGGATCCCAAGTCATCACGCCGTGCCCGGAGAACGGGCCCATCGAGCTCTTGGAGCGCTGGTCCATCAGGATGGTGAACCCGCCCGGCCCCAAGCGAGCGGTGTTGGTTCCCGTGCCCGTGCCGCCAGACGCCATGAACGGGCTCGGCTCGTAGGTTTCCTCCGTCGTCCAACTCCCGATCATGCCGCGCAGTTCCTTCATCTCCGGCCCCGGTTTGGGCATGGCCATCGCAGGCGCACCCGTTGATTTCTTCGCCGCCGGCTTGTCCTGCGCCAGAGCGCCGGAGCAAAGGAAGCCGGCCGCGAGCAGCGTCGTCAAACAGATTGTTTTCGTCATATGTGAATCCCCGCTTGCTATGGAATTGTCTCCGATGCAGGATACCAGATTTTCCGCCGCCCGTAGATCCCGCTGACTTTATCCGCCGCAGATCTCGCCGGCCGTCGCCAACGCTCCACCGTTTTCCCGAACCTCCGCGAGGGCGCGCCGGGAATCCGCGGCATGCAGAGTCTCGATGGCGTCGGTCACCACGGTCACCGGCTTTCCGGTGCGCAGCAGCCCGCGCGCGGCGTAAAGCACGCAGATCTCGGTGACCACGCCGTACACGACGTAACCGTCGGCGCGGAGGCTCTCGATCACGCGGCCGAGGTTGCGGGCCTGGAAGACATCCACGGTCTGCTTCTCGACGACGATCTGCCGGGCGCCATCGAGCGCGAAATCGCATTCGCGGTTAGGGACGACGACGCGCCGCTCGAGCAGCGTAGCCGCGGCTTTGTGCTGGCCGGCCGTGCCCGCGACGCAGTGCGGCGGCCAGGCCGCGAACTCGGGATCGCTTTCCGCATGAGCGTCGGCGGTGGAGACCACGGGGATGCCATGGGCGGCGGCGAAGCGGTTCAGCCGGGCGATGGCGGGCACAATGCGCTCGGCGCCGGGCACGTAGAGCGCGCCGGCGGGAAAGAGGAAATCGAGTTGCGAGTCGATGTCGAAAAAGACGGTTCTCATCCCATCAGGTTGCGGCGGGTGCGCTCGGTCAGCTCGCGCAGCTCGCGGCTGTAGACGATCGGCCAGGGCTCTCCCGTCTCCAATTCTCGCAGAGCCGGAGCGAGCGCGGCGAGCGACCGGGCGGCGTGCGCGCGGGCGCTCTCGAGCATGGGCAGCGGCTCGATGAGCCGGCCCCCGAGAATCACGGGCCGCATCAGGGCTTCGCCTTTGCCGCACTCGCCGGAACGGGCCACCACGTCGCGCGCCACGTCGCGGAAGACCTGCTTGGCGCCGGGGTAGGAAAGCTTGTCTTCGCTGAACTTCGCCGTGAAGCGCTTGATGCCGCTGATCTCGAGCTCCACCAGTTTATAGGTGGCGTTCAGGAACGGGGCGTCGGCCGAAGTGGCAAGCTGGGTGCCGACGCCGAACGCGTCGATGGGCGCGCCCGCGCGCACCAGGTCGCGGATGCGGTATTCGTTCAGATCGCCGCTGGCCATGATTTTGGCGTCGCTCCGTCCGGCCTCGTCGAGGATGGCGCGCACCTGCCGGGAAAGCGCCGGAAAGTCGCCGCTGTCCAGGCGCACGCCCCACATCGGGCCGCCGGTCCCGGCCGCGCGGCGCGCGCCCTCCAGGGTGTCGTAAGTATCGATGACGTGGACCGCGGATTCGCCCAGCACGCGCTGGAGCTGGCGGAAGGCTTCGGCTTCGGTGGGAAACGACATGACCCACGAATGAGCCGAAGTGCCCATCACCGGGATGCCGAATTGAAAACCGGCCAGCGTGTTGCTGGTGCCGGCGCAGCCACCCAGGTAGGCCGCGCGCGCCGCCAGCACGCCGGCTTCGGGGGTATGCGCGCGGCGCGTGCCGAACTCCACTACGGCGCGGCCGCCCGCCGCTTCGGCCACACGCGCCGCCTTGGTGGCCACCAGCGTCTGGAAGGCCACGGCCGAAAGCACGTACGTCTCCGGGATCTGCGCTTCGATGAGGGGCGCCCGAATGGTCAGGACCGGTTCGCCGGCGAACAGCGGCGTGCCCTCGGGCACGGCGAACAGATCGCCGGTGAAGCGAAAGCCGCGCAGGTGATCGAAAAACTCCGGCGATACGTGGCGGAACTGCGGCAGGCCGCGCAGGTACGCGATCTCCTCGCCGGTGAAGCTCAGGTTGAGCAGATACTCCACCACTTGCGTAAGGCCGGCCGCCAGCACGAAATTGCGCTGGGGCGGCAGCTTACGGATGGTGAACTCGAAAGTGCCCTTTTCGGCGGCCTTGCCGGCTTCGAAATAGCCGGCGGCCATGGTGAGCTCGTAGAGGTCGGTGAGGAGACCGTTCATTTTTATGGGCAGGCGGGCCACACGGCGCCCCGGCCTACTCCACTATTTTTTCTTCGCCGGTTCGGGCGGCGCTTCTTTCACGCCGGAAACGGCCTGTTGCAGGTCGTCCACGGCTTTGCCGTCTATTTCATAGATGCTGGGTTCGTTCTCGCGTTGCGCGAAATACTGCGTGCCCTGCTTGCGGATCACGACTTTCTCGAGGCGCTTGCCGCTGTTGGAAGTCACGGCGGCTTCGAAGACCGGCTCGCCTCCGCCCGTTTCCACGAACTTGGAGGCGCTCAGGTCGCGCAGCTTATCGATCAGGTTCTGGACGGTGGAATTGTCCATCGTCCTGGCGCCAGACATCCACTTATCGCCGCTCTTGGTGTAAGACGCGCCCTTGAGGTCGATCCGGCCCGGGTCGCTGAAGCCAAAATCGAACAGCTTCTTGTTGCGGAAATCGTCCAGGCCCTTATCGAGGCCGCCGCCCACGTCGGAGACGATCTTGTGGACGCCTTCGACTACGGAGCTTTTCGCGTAGTAGTTCTTGTCCTTGTCTTTGCGTACCTCGAGCGTTTGCGTGCCGCCGGTATCGGTCACCTTCACTGTGGCCACGCGGGCCGCATCGGCGTACTTCGCGGCTGCGTCTTTATCGGGCGCGGTCAGATCCATCTTGGCGTCGCGCAGTTTGCCCACGAGGGTCTCCACCTGGGAACTGTCGGCGCGCAGCGGCCGCGGCTTCAAAATCTGCCACTCGCTCTGGCCGTTTTTGCCGAACTCCACCGCGGCGCCCTTGGCTTGCAATTCCACGCGCAGGAGCTTGTCCTGGTCGAACGTGAGGAGCCGCTTGTCGCGCAGGTCGTCGGGGCGTTTATCCAGGCTCGATTTGGTGAAGGTCGAAATGGTGAAGACGCGCGGGTCGCCGGGGAGCTTGGCGTAGGCGCCCGAGTTGGTGAGGGTATCGTCGCCGATCAGCACCTCGGCCGTCTTGCCGTCCTTCTTCACCACGCGGATATCGAGGGTGGGCATGTCGAGGCCGTATTGTTTGAGGTCGGTGGCCTTTTCGTCGATCAGCTTGACGGAGCTCAGGCTGGCGAGCGCGGAAACCAGCGAGCCGGCCGCGTCCTGATCGGCCGGCAGCGGCTTGGGCGCGGCGATCTGCCACTTGACGCCGGCGCGCTTCAGGTCCAGAACTTCGCCGGTCACCTTTTTGATCTCGACCTCCTGGAACTGGTCGTCGGGGATGGCGAGCAGCTTGGTGGTAGTATCGGCGGGCGCCTTGCCGGCCGCCTCCTGCTTCTTGTTCGACCACCAGATGACGCCGGCCAGGATCACCAGGACACCGGCGGCAATGGGAAGTCCCAATCGCCGCCCGCCCCTGATGGCTCGTATGCACCACCAGACAGTGAGCGCGAGGGCCGTGAACGCACTGATGAGGCGCGCGACTTCCATCGCTACCTCCTCTTCCACCAGGTGGCCATGCCGAAGCCGACCACCGCCAGCGGGAAGATCACGATGCTCAGCCAGAAGACCATGTTCAGCTTCTGCGCGGTCATGTTGAGGGGATGGTCTTCGGGGGATTTGGGACGGATGGAGATCAAGTCCTCGTCGGAGGAGAGCCAGTTGATGGTGTTGGCCAGCAGATCGCGGTTGGCCAGCGGGCGGGAACCGAGCAGGCTGTTCTGGGCCCACAGCGACGTCCCCACTACCACGAAGCGGCCCGGCGTCGCACCGTTGTAGTTGCCGGCGGCGGCCAGTGTAAGTGGGCCCTTCTTGCCTTTCTTGGGATCGACGGTACCCCCGGGGCCGATGGCACTGGCGGCGATGCTGTCTTCCGTGGTGCCGAGCAATTTCGAAACGCTGGTCTTGTCGCCGGACTTGGTGTCGAGCGAGCGGGACAGCGGAAACGCGGTGGGCAAGCGCGTCAGCGGCTGGGTGATGGGATGCGATTCGTAAGACATGACCATCGGGATTTCCGGCCCCAGATTGAAGATCTGGCCGAGGCCGCTGAGATCGAGCACCAGGTCCTTATTCACGGTCACGCCCCAGTCGGCCAGCAGCTTGACGAGCTCGGCGTTTTCGGCGGGCGGCTCCTGGCGGCCGATGCGCAGCGTGTTGTCGAGCATGATGAGCGCGCGCCCGCCGCCTTCCACGTAGGCCTTGATGGCTTGTACCACGGGCGGGGTGTAGTCGAGCTGCGGCCCGGCCACCACCAGCACGGTGCAGTCCTTAGGCACATCCACGGCCGCCGCGGGCGGCGCCTGCCCGAGGGCCATGGCTTGGCCCGCCGCGGGTGCCTTGGGCTTCAAATCGACGGTGCGAACCTTGTAATTGTCCCGTTCGAGCAGCTTCTTGAGCAGGGAGTAGCCGCCGGACTTTTCGTCGTCGACCGAATGCTCGCCTGCCGCCGACAGCACGCACACGTTGCGCTCGCCCGACTTGAGCGAGCGGATCAGCGCCCCGGTGATCTCTTCCTCGGTGAGACTCTTGGCGCCTTCCTTGCGCACGCCGCTGTCCACCACCACCGGCGAATCGGCGCGGTAACCGGCGGCCATCGCCAACTGTTTCTTCCTTTCGGGATCGATGTACGTGACGTGGAGCCGGGGGGAAAGGCTGGCGTAGCGGTCCAGCAGGTCGCGCGCGCCGGGAAAGCTGGTGGTCTCGCCGAAGTAGGTGAGGTGCACGTCGCCTTTCAGCCCCTTGACCACCTTGACGGTCTGGTCGGAGAGGCTGTACTGCTTGCTGGCGGTCGCGTCATACGACTTGTCGTAGCGGTTGGCCAGGAAGTTCACCGCCGCCAGTACGGCGAGGATTACGACAATGTATACGCCGGCGTAGGCGGTGAACCGGGTCTGTCTTGTGTTGAGCCAGTTGGCAGCCATGCTACTACGCCCTCCACCGCAGCGATTCCATGGATCGCAAAGTCAGAAACAGCGCAAAGAAAATCATGGAAAGATAGAAGACCACGTCCTTCAAATCGAGCACGCCTTTACCGAAGTTTTCAAAATGAGTAACGATCGACAGGTAGTTGACCACCTGGGCGGTGGCCGTGCTGTCGAACGCCGTGAACCAGCTCAGCAGCCACAACAGCAGGCAGACGAAGAATGTGACGCCGCCGGCGACGATCTGGTTTTTGGTCGTGGTGGAGATGAACGTGCCGATGGCCAGCAGGCAGCCGCCCTGCAGGATGAGCCCCAGGTACGCGATCAGCACCGGCTTGAGATCGGGCTTCCCCCACGCGAACAGCAGGGCGATATTGATCATCGACATGCCCAGCACGCACAGATACAGCAGCACCGCGCCCAGCCACTTGCCGAGGATGATGCCCGAATCCTTCACCGGCGAGGTGAGCAGCAGCTCGATGGTGCCGGTGCGCTTCTCTTCGGCTACCAGGCGCATGGTGATCATGGGTATGAGGAACAGCGCGATGGTCGAGGCGAAGCCCAGCAGCGGCCGGACGATCTGCTCGTTCACGTTCATGGGCTGCTGCTGGCCCATCATCTGCGACTGCAGGCTGAAGCGGACGAAGTCGCGCGAGGCGGTGTAAAAGCCGAAACCGAAGATCAGCGCGAAGAGCGCCATTACCGCGTAAGCGATGGGCGAAGCGAAATAGCTGTTGAGTTCCTTGCGGCAGATGAGCAGTGCGCTCTTCACTTTTTGGCTCCTTCCGGTTCCGTATCTTTTGCCGAAGCGCCGGTCCGCTCCGCGGCGGTGAGCTGGAGGAAGATATCTTCCAGGCTGATGCCCACGGCGCGCAGCTCGCTGAGGTTCCAGCCCGAGTTCACCACCGTGCGCGCCACCTCGGCGCGAATATGCCGGCCTTGCAGGCTCTCGATTTCGAAGGTGAGGCGCCCATTCTTGGAGTCCTTCATGAGGACGCGGCTGACGCCGGAAACCTGCTCGAGACGCTGCTGCACCTCGGTGGGGTTGGGACGCCCGTCCGCCGCTTCCACTTCTACGGCCACCGCCTCGGAACCGCGCAGCCGGTTGGTGAGGTTGGCCACCGAATCGATGGCCACCAGCTTGCCGGCGTTGATGATGATGACGCGCTCGCAGGAGTGCTCGACTTCGGAGAGGATGTGGGTGCTGAGGATGATGGTGTGCTCGCCGGCCAGGGCCTTCAGCAGTTCGCGGATTTCGATGATCTGCTTGGGGTCGAGCCCGGAAGTCGGCTCGTCCAGGATCAGCACATCGGGATTGTGAATGATCGCTTGCGCCAGGCCCACGCGCTGGCGGTAGCCTTTGGAGAGCTTGCCGATCAGCCGGTCGCGCACATCGCCCACCGCGCAGCGGTCCACCACCTCGTCCACGCGGCGGCTGATATCGGCGGCGGAGATGCCCTTCAGCCGGCCGGCAAACCGCAGATATTCGCGGACCTCCATTTCGGGATAGAGCGGCGGCGTTTCCGGCAGGTAGCCGATGCGCCGCTTGACCTCGAGCGGATGATCCTGCACATCGAAACCGGCCACGTTGGCGGTGCCCGAAGTGGGCGGCAGGAAGCACGTGAGGACGCGCATGGTGGTGGTTTTTCCCGCGCCGTTGGGGCCGAGAAAGCCCACGATTTGCCCCTTTTCGACCTCGAAGGAGATGTTGTCGACAGCGACCGTGCGGGCGTACCGCTTGGTCAGACCTTCAACCTTGATCATATTGATATGTCCCGGACAAAAGCAGACGTGACGATGTTGCCATTTGGGCGCAAGCGGGCGCGTGAAGTGAGCGCCGAAACGGAAATACCCTCTGAGTTTTCATCATACGGACGACGGGGAAGAGTTGTCAAACCGTCGGGCCGAATGCGGTTCTGCGCCAGGTCCGCGGAGACTGTGGCGCCCGCTCGGAGCGGAACCAGACGCCAGTCTCAAGCATCCCATACGGTATCGAAGGAGGAGATTGCATGGAGCCGCGAATCGATTATCTGAAAGCCGCTCGTGGTGTGTATGAGGCCATGCTTGGTCTGGAGAAATACCTTCATCAATCCGGTCTCGAGGCGTCTCTCATTCACCTGGTCAAGCTGCGAACCTCCCAAATCAATGGGTGCGCGTACTGCATCGATATGCACTGGAAGGATCTGCGTTTCCTTGGCGAATCGGAGCAACGGCTGTATGGGCTGGATGCGTGGGAGGAATCTCCCTATTACACCGATCGGGAGCGCGCGGCTTTTCTGTGGGCGGAAGCCGTGACCAACATCCGCGCGGCGCACGTCCCCGATGATGTGTATGAACGGGTACGAACCCTCTTCACGGAAAAAGAGCTGGCGGACCTGACCCTGGCAGTCGCTACGATCAATGCCTGGAACCGGCTGGCCATTGCGGCGAGAACGGTGCCCGGAACGTATCAACCGGCGAAACCGCGCGAGCGCAACGCCGGCGCCTAGCGTGCCGGCGAGAAATCCGGGCTGGGCGTCCTGTGTCCCGCCGCCAAAGTCAGGTAGCTCTCGTACGCGCTATCCGCAATCGCGGCCCACGTGAACCGTTCTTCCACCGTCCGGCGCGCCGCCGCGCCCATCGGCGACCGCCGTGCCGCATCCGCCAGCAGTTCGCACACCGCACCTGCGAACCGCTCCAGATCCGTGGCGATCGCGGCGTCGACTCCATCCCGCAGGCCCAGGCCGGCGCATCCCACAGGCGTGGTCACTACCGCCTTCGCGCAGGCCATCGCCTCCAGGACCTTGATATTGGTGCCGGCGGAAACCTCGAGCGGAACCACTACCACCGAAGCCGCGGCGTATAGCGGCCGCAAGTCCTCCACGAACCCGTGGACCTCGATTCTCTTATCGAGGCCCCCCAGGGCCCTCCGCCCGAGCCGATTCCAGAAACGCTCGGGTTCCGGCCCGGCCACTACCCGCAGGCGCGCATCGGGAACGGCGCTCCAGACTCGCGGCATCACCTCCTGACACAATTCTTCGAAGCCCAGGATGTTGGGCAAGTGGCGGAAGGATCCCACGTAGAGAATCTCACGCCCCCGCGGAAGCTCCGCGCACGGCATGAAGCGGCGCGTGTCCACGCCATTGGCAACCGTAAACGTGCGGCCTGCGCCGCGCCGTCCCTCCCGGATCGCGGCCTCGCGGTCGCTGGCCGACACCGTCCAGACGCCGTCGTAGGCCCCCAGCCAATGCCGCTCAAATGCCAACCAGCGCCGGTATTCGCGGCGCGCTTCGTCACCACGCCCGTTCGCCAGTTGATGGTAAAGGCTGAAGGTCAGATCGTGTTCCACTAAAATGGCCGGGACTTCGGGCGCGCTGTCGCGAAAGGCCGCCATATGGGAGTACTCAATTTGCAACAGGTCCGGCTTCGCTGTCCGCGCCAACTCGGCGACCAGGGCTCGCAAACTCCGCGACTGGTGCTCGCGAACCTGACCCGGCAAGCGCTCGTCGTGCAGTGCGGGCTCGTCCCGATCGAGCACATAGACTTCGCGAAAAATCTCGTGGAGCTTCCCGTAATCCACCCGGTCGTCCTTCTCGCGGATCGTGGCCAGGATGAAATCCACCCGCCCCTGGAGGGCGCGGCACAGGTTGTAGATGCGGACGGCTCCGCCATGCGATAGCGGATAGGGCAGGAAGGGGGATACCAGCAGCACCTTCAGCCGCGCCGCCGGCGCCCTCGCGGGGAACCGCCGGGCGGGCCGGAATGCGACGCTGCCGCGCGCCAGGTCCGGCTCGCGCGGGCCCAAACACCGCCACCGTCTGTTGGCCAAAACGCGGAACAGGAAAGCCCTCTCCTGCGCCGGGAAATCGGGCTGCAAGTCCAGCCGGCGCCCCTCCGCGCGCGGCCCGATGCTGTACGCGCGCCAGCCCGCGGCGGCCGCCTTCCAGTAGTTCAGCAGCCACGCCGTGCCCGCCAGGCTGGAACGCGGAATGCCCAGCGCCGCCAGTTTCCGGCGGTCCACCAGCATCTGCCCGGAAACCGGCGCCAGCACCTGGCTCGCTTCGCCCGGCTGCAGAGTCCGGAACGGCGCCATGGCAATCGGCATCGCTTTCCAGCCCCGGAAGCTCGCCTGCCGCGACACGGCGAACGTGCGTGGATCTTCGAACAGCGGCAACATATCGTCCACCGGGCCGGCCGCGCCGTCTTCCTGCCAGAGAATCCACCGCGCGTCGCTCGAATTCACCAGCCGCTCCAACTCCGCGCGGCCCCAATCCGCTCCTCCCGGGGTGAATCGCGCGACCCCGGAGCCATCGGCGGGAGCGCAGAACAGCGGCAGCGGCTCCTGGCCGTGCAGAAGTTGGAACAGCTTGCGGTCGGGATACGAGAGCCACCGCAGCACGGTCGCCGCCAGCAGCAGCGACGTGCTGACCGTCACATCCTTTGCGTGCGTAACCGGCCCCGACCGCCACACGTGGTAGCTGATCAGCCGCCAGAGCGCCCGGCCAACGTCCTTGGCCCGGTTCCACCCGGAGTGGTGGGCATTCCATAGCCCGCGGCGCCAGTGGAGCAGAATATTCCCCGCCGTGCCGGGCAGAAAGTCTCCGTGCCGGTTCAGCAGCAGCGCGCGAAACGGCGGGATCAGGAAAGGCGCTACTTTCAGGGGCCACGTGCCGCCCTCTCCCGTCCAAGGGGCTACCGAGATGCACACCCATTGCCGCCACAACCCCAGTTGGGCCTGCCACAGCAGGGCCAGGGAATTTCGGCTCACGCGAACACTCTCGCAAAGCGCTGCCGTCTCCGGCAGCGGCTGAGCAGTCGTGAACAGCCACACGGGGATTTCCGGCGCTCCGGCGCGCAGGTGGACGACCGCTGCATGACAGCCCGTGGGATTGTACCCGAACACCGCCGCGACCTTGCGTTCACTCTTGCCGGCCAGCTTCAGAAGCGATCGTATCCGGACGTTCACGCACGTATTCTATCGAACAAGTTGTTCTCCGGGGAATCCCGGACAATCGCTGCGGCGATGCCGGGTATCCCCCGGAGAAATCCGGAAGATCCCCGCCATAACTTCCGTGATCATACATGTGTTGCCTAAATACAGGTTTCTCAGGCAAGGGCGCTTCGGATAAATTGTGAATTTGATACACCTCCCGAGGCAGCGCATGGAGTGGGTCCAGCTAATCTCCGCGATCGCCCTGGCCAGTCAATTGGCCTGGGGCGCCGATTCTCCCGGCGGCAAGGCCCCGCCGGCGGGCGAGGCCACTGGCACCCCGCCATCCGTTCGCGGCGTCATTGCGCCCGTGCTGCGCCCGTCCGAACCACCCGATACCCGTGTCATCATGCTGCCGGGGCCGCCAAAGCAGCGCTCCGTGCCGTCCCACAAGCCCGCCGCTACCCCTCCCCGCAAGACGCTTGTGCTCAAGCCGCTGCCGATTGCGCCTGCTAAGCCCCTGGTGGTTTCCGAACCCCCGCCGCTTCCACCCGCAACTCCGGCTGTGGCGCCCGTAGCGGCACCGGTCCAGCCCATCCGCAAGGCCCTTGTGCTCAAGCCGCAGCCGGTTGGGCCCTCTAGTCCGCCCGTTGTTTCCGAACCGCCGCCGCTCCTGCCCGCGGCTCCGGCGGTGGCGCCTGTAGCGGCACCGGTCCAGCCCATTCGCAAGACCTTTGCGCCCGGTCCGCCGCCGGTTGTGTCCTCCGGTCCGCCCGTTGTTTCCGAGCCGCCTCCGCTCCTGCCCGCATCTCCGGCGGTGGCGCCCGTGGTGGTGCCGGTTCAGCCCATTCGCAAAACCTTTGTGCTCAAGCCGCCGCCTGCCATGCCCGCCAATCCGCCCATCGTCTCCGCGCCGCCGCCGCTCCCGCCCCAGCCCGCTACACCCCCTCCGCCGCCCACGCCCGCAACGGGTCAGACCGCTCCCGGGAACCAGCCTGCCGCCGGCCGGGAGCCGTCCAAGCCTGAGTTTCCCGGCGATTTCGCGCGCGACAGCGCGTTATACTGCCAAAAGCAGATCGGGCAGTGGCTGGAAGCCGAGGCTCGCGCGCTACTGGGCCACCCCCTCCGCCAGCGCCCTGCTTACGACGATAACGACCTCGAAAATGGCCGTATTTCCGCCTTTTCCGACCCCTCCGGCCGCTATCAGGAACTGGAGCTGGATTTCGCGAAATCCGGCCGGCTGCGCGCCGTCTTCGTGTATCCCCGCGGAATGACCTGGCAGGAATGCCGCCGTCTATGGGGCGCTAACGTCCGGTCCACGGAGGCGAACAAAGGGCGAATTTTTTACTCCTACACGGACCGCCGGCTGGACGTTTTGGTCGACCCCGGGGGAAAGGTCATCAGCCTCGGTCTGTATTGATGCCACCCCTTCGCTGTGGTTCATTAACAATCTGAAACCTGCCGTGCGGATCGAGCGTTTAATATACAGGCTACGCGACGCCCGAAAGGGCGTATAGTAGACTTATACAGGAGTTCCGGGATGATCAATCGTCATTACAAAGTGCCCCTGGCGGTTCTCGCCGCACTCAGCTTGCTTCCGTTCGGCGCCTTGGCCGGCGACAAGAAAAAGACGGACCCCGATGCGATCGGTGACCGGGACGTCGGCAAGGGCGTGAATTTCTACTCGCTGGAGAAGGAAATCGGCCTCGGCAAACAACTGGCCCAGGAAGTGGAGCGGCAGGCCAAGATCATCGACGATCCCATCATCGCCGAGTACGTCAACCGGATCGGCCAGAACCTCGTTCGCAACTCCGATGCCAAGGTGCCCTTTACCATCAAAGTACTGGATTCCGAGGAGGTCAACGCTTTTGCCTTGCCCGGCGGCTTCTTCTTCGTGAACTCCGGCCTGATCCTGAAAGCGGACACGGAAGCCGAGTTGGCCGGCGTTATGGCCCACGAAATCGCCCACGTGGCCGCGCGGCACGGCACCAGGCAAGCCACCCGTGGCGAGTTGGCCCAGATCATGACGATTCCCCTGATCTTCATGGGCGGCTGGACCGGTTACGCCATCCGGCAGGGCGCCGGCCTGGCGATCCCCATGGGCTTCCTCCAGTTTTCCCGCGGCTTCGAACGGGAAGCCGACTACCTGGGCTTGCAGTATCTCTACAAGTCAGGCTACGATCCGACCGCGTTTGTAGACTTCTTCGAGAAGATCCAGTCGATGGAGAAGAAGAAGCCCGGCAGCCTTTCCAAGGTCTTCGCCACGCACCCCATGAACGAAGACCGCATCAAGGCGTCGCAGGAGGAGATTCAGAAGATCCTGGTGTCCAAGCCGGAATACGTGGTGAACACCTCCGAGTTCAACGACGTCAAGGGCCGCCTGGCGATGCTGCACAATCACCGCAAGGTCGATACCCAGGATCCCAACCGCCCGCGCCTACGCCGTTCGCCTGGCAGCGGCAACGGTCCCGTGGACCAGAACGAAGACGGCAGCAAGCCTAAGCCCGACCAGGACGAGCGCCCGACCTTGAAGCGCCGCGACGGGTAACGCACCGTCCTCTCCGCTTCATCCCATTCCCAAGAGCGGCACTACCGCTTCCGGCGTAAGCGGCCGCACCGGAGATCCTCGAAATCCTCTCGGATCTCGGGTCACGATGAAATCGCAACCCGCAAGCCGGGCGGCGGCCGCTGTCACCGCATCCTCGAAGTCGGAAAAAGACAATTGCATTGCTTCTTGAATGACTGTGCCGTCGACCGCCGCTACGCCGAAGACCCTCAGGATCGCGGAGAGCATCCGCCGGGTCTTGGCGGCGCCCAACTCCTTTCCGGCAAGGTAGTGGATCGTGGTTATCGCATGAGCAGCCAGCAGTCCTTCCGCGAGTCCTGTCTCGATGGCCGCCCACGCCGCGCCGCTCGCCGCCACATGCGGATTCCGGTCCAGCAGAACGTCCAGGACTACATTGATATCGAAAAGAACCCGTCTCATCGGTACTTGGCCGACACATGCTTCCGGTACTGGCCGACATCCGCCTTCTTGAGAGCACCCCGCACGGAGCGCAGAATCGGCGCATCGCGCGTGACCGTTGACGGCGGCCGGGCAACCGTCGCGAGATAGGCCTCAACCATCTTCGACACGGAGACACCTTGCAGTTTGGCGTAGCGTTTTGCGCGCGACACCACCCGGTTGTCCACACTCAGGGTGAGCTTCGACATATGTACGTATTGTATCAGAGGACAGGTACGTATCGCCCGAACGTGCTCCTCGCGCTGTTGCCGTCCCCCTACTTGATGCCCGTGTATTGCGCCTTGACGGCTTGCAGGTTCTTGGTGGCCATGGCCTGGTACGGGCTCTTCAACGCCGCGCAGGCGCGATAATAATTGGCCGCGTCCTGCGCCTTCTCCAGCTTGTAATTGGCGTAGGCCAGAAGGTACAACACCTCCGGCTTCAAGGCGGCGTTGGACTCCACCAGCGGCAGCGCGCTGCGCAGTGCCTGATCGGCCTGCGGGAACCGGTTTTCGTTCCAGTACAGTTTCCCGTTCATGTAATGCGCCAGCCCGACCACCAGGTTCTTGCGCGTGGTCCAGTCCGCGTCGCTCACCCCCTCCGGCTTGGCCTTGGCCGTCATCAGTTCGACGATCTTGACCGAATAGGCATGCGCTTTCTCCGGCTCATTCTTGGTCTGCAGGTAATGGTCGGTCACAGCCAGGAGCATATCTTCGTCGGCCTCACCCGCGGCGGCCGCCCGCTCCGCCAGCGCCAGCGCCTGATCGTTGGCGCCCGCCTGCCGGTAGGCGGCAAACATGGGTTCGCGCACCTTCACCGTGTACTCGCCCGTGGGATTGCGCTGCTCCAGCATCTCGCCCAGCGCGATGGCTGCCTTGGGATCGCGGGATTCCACCGCCGCGCGATAGAGCGCGTATTCGCTGTACGTGTCCACCTGCCTGGCGTAGTCCACATCCTTCTTCCAGGCCTCCACTTCGTCGGCCTCTTTCGGCTGGGGCGCAGCCGCCATCTTCCTGGCCGCGGCGGAAGCGGCGGCCGAATACTTCTTGATCGCGTCCGCGTCCTTCTTCGCCTCCACCGCCTTCAGGCACTGTAGCGCGGCCTCGGCATCGTCCGGATCGAGCGCCAGCAGTTTGTCGCCGGCGGAGACCACCTTGTCCGGATCCTTGGCGGCGACGTAGATTTCCTGGAGCTGTTCGAGTACCCACGGCGTTCCTTCCGCTTTAGGGAATTGCTCCACGAACTGCTCCATCAGGGCCGTCTTCCTGGCCTGGTCGTTTTCCTGAATGAGCTGCTGGAGGAGTTTTCCTTCCGGCTTCGTCGCGTCCGCCTGTTCCATCTTGTGGCGCTGCCCAAAAGCGGCGAAGCCGAAGATCAGCACCATTACCAGTGTGCGCGCGCGCATCCCTCACCTCCCGGTTTCGACGGAATCTTAGCACAACTGGCGCTAGTAGACGAACCCCAGTTGTTTGAGCGTCGCGCGCGGCTCCTCGCCCTCGAACTTCGTCAGCGGCGCGCGTTCGCGGCCGTTCACCAACGCCACGCCCGAGGGGTATCCGGTGTAGGTGAACACCAGTTTCAGCTTCTGGAAATCGGTCGAGACCACGCCGCGCAAACCGGTCTCCTGCAGGAACTGGGCGGCATACTGCGGCTGCTCCACCGGGACCGCGACGATCCGCGTATCGCCCCAGTGGAATTGGGACATACGCCGGGCCGCGTCGAGGCAGTGCATGCACTCCGGATTGAAAAAGAACAGGAGGACCTTCCCGTGCTCGAGCGAGTACGGCTGCCCGTCCACCAGCACGCTCGCAGGAGCTTTCGTGCCGCTCTGCCGCGCCACATCCACCCCGTAGGAAACCAGCGCGAACACGGCCACTGCCCCTACAATCACTACCGCGCTGCGCAGGCTCCCCGGCGGCTTCGCCCATGTGCCCGCCGCCACCGCCAGCAGCAGCAGCAGCGCATCGCCGAGGAAAAACTCCGGCCCCACCACGCGCTTGACCCAGGGAAAGCAACTGCACTCCTGTCCGCGCAGCGCGCCATAGTTCACCGCGAAGAAAATCAGAAAGGCTACCAGCAGCAACCCGGTGAGCATGGCCCCCCATCGCCGGAAGCGCGGCACCAGCACCAGTACGCCGCCCACCGTTTCCGCAATGCCCAACCCCAGCGCTGCCGCCAGGCTCAGCGATTGAGGTACCTTGAGCTGGGCAACGCGCACCGCCCAGTGCTGCGTGTCAGTGATTTTCCAGATCCCCGAGCTCAGGAACAGAACGGCAAGTAGTGAGGCGGCAACCCAGCTCAGCGCGGTCTTCCATCCCGGGAGCTCAAGCGGGCGCAAGCGGAGCGAGCCCCTCCCCCGGCTGTGCCATACTGTCGTTCATGGCATTATTGTAAGCCCTTTGGATCATGACCGCGTTCGCCTGGATTCTGCTGCTGGCCGCCGCCACCAGCGTGGATCTGGTGGATGAAGTCTACCAGATTCCCGCCAGTGAGTGGCGCTACGTCGAAATCGAGCTGAAACAAAAGCCCGCCCTGGTGTCGGCGAGGTACCAGGTGGAGGCCGGTGCGCGTGAGGTGCGCCTCGCCTTGCTGCGCCGCGAAGACATCGAACGGCTGCGCGAGGATCTGCCGCACGGCCACCTGGCGGAAACGCCTCCCGGCGCTACCGGCCGCCTGGAATACCCGGTTCTCCTGCCGGGCGTCTATGTGATCCTGGTGGACAATCTGGCTTCCCATCCTACGGCGGTGCACCTGCGCGTAAGGCTCGACTTCGGCGCCAGCCCCGGAGTCGCCCGTCTTTCCCGCCAGCGGCAACTCGCCGTGGTGCTCATCAGCTTCGCCGTGTTCTTCGGAATCGTGACCTTCTCGGCGCGGCGCCTGCTGCGCGCCATCAAGCGCTAAACGCTTTGCGCGCCGCGGCCACAGTCCGGTGAATGTCCTCCGCGGTGTGCGCCGCCGAAAGGAAGGCCGCCTCGAACTGCGAGGGCGCCAGGTAAACACCGCGCTCCAGCATCGCCCGGAAGAACCTTCCGAACCGCGCCGTGTCCGAGCGTTTGGCCGACTCCCAATCCGTGACCGGCCGGTCCGTGAAGAAAAAGGTGAACATGGAGCCCACGCGGTTCACCGTGATTCCCTCCGGCGCCGCGGCGCACAATGTGGCGGCGCGCTCCTCCAGCCGCTGGTAAATCTCCGGATGCGCTCTCAGGTGCCGCAGCATGGCCAGCCCCGCCGCTACCGCCAGCGGATTTCCCGAAAGCGTCCCGGCCTGGTAGACCGGCCCGGCCGGCGCCACCCGGCTCATCACATCCCGGCGCCCGCCGTAAGCGCCCACCGGCAACCCGCCCCCGATCACCTTCCCCAGCGTGGTCAGGTCGGGCCGAATTCCGAACCGCTCCTGCGCGCCGCCGAAGGCCACGCGGAAGCCGGTCATCACCTCGTCGAAAATCAGCAGCGCGCCATACCGCGCGGTGGTCTCGCGCAGCATTTCGAGGTACCCCGGCAAGGGCGGCACGCACCCCATGTTGCCCACCACCGGCTCGACAATCACCGCGGCGATGCCGTCCCCGTGCTCGCGGAACGCCCGTTCCACCGCCTCGGGCGAATTGTACGCGAGCGCGATGGTGGTATCGCAAAACGCTTTCGGCACTCCCTGCGTATCGGCGATCCCGAGCGTCGCCACGCCCGAGCCCGCCTTCACCAGCAGCGAATCCACGTGCCCGTGATAGCAGCCCTCGAACTTGACGATGAGGTCCCGCCCGGTGAACGCGCGCGCCAAACGTATGGCCGACATGGTGGCCTCGGTGCCCGAGTTCACCAGGCGCACCATTTCGATGGAAGGCACCGCTTCGACGATCGCTTCCGCCAGTTCGTTTTCCTGCTCCGTAGGCGCGCCGAAGCTGGTGCCGATGGCCAGCGCACGCTCGATTGCCTCCAGAATCTCGGGATGCCGGTGTCCCAGCAGCAAAGGCCCCCAGGAACCCACGTAGTCGATGTACTCGTTGCCGTCGGCATCGAAGATGTGCGACCCCTCGCCGCGCGCAATGAACAGTGGGTTCCCGCCCACGCTGCGAAAGGCGCGTACGGGCGAATTGACGCCGCCGGGAATGAGCTGCTGGGCCCGGGCGAACAACGCTTCAGATCGGGTGTGTTTCATAGTCGGTCGAGTGGGGGCCGGGGGCCAGGGACCAGGGGAAGCTCGCGTCGCTCGCGTCATTTCCGAAAAGAGCTTCGAGCGCAGCGAGTCGCCGTCCCCCGGTCCCCGGCCCCTGGCCCCCGGCCCCTGTTCCTAGCCAGCCCCCAGCCCCTGCTTCCTCGGCACCAGCCGGCTGAACCCCAGGCTCATGCCGATGTCGTACAGGCTCCCGTTCAGGTTCCGCAGCAGCCGCTGCTTCAGGCCCTGGTAGGGCTGCCGGCCCGCAAACAGGTCCTGCATGATGGCCGAGAACCGCGGGCTGCGGCGCGAGAACTGCACCATGCGCGAAGGCACCGAACCGAAAAGAAACCGCCCCAGGAACACCCGCTTGGCCAGCCGCGAGCCAAACTCCAGATCGGCGGCGAAATCGCGCCTCAGCAGGCGTCCGTAGTCGCTCAGCTTTTCCGCCAGGCCGCCCAGTTCGGAAAGCAGCGAGCGCGCCGCCAGGTCGGCCGAGCGGATGGCGTAGTACAGCCCTTCGCCCGTGATGGGGTCCACCAGGCCGGCCGCATCGCCCACCGCCATCCAGCCATCTCCCGCTACGCGGTTCCGTTTCCACGAGCCCGCCTCGAGCGAAGGCAGCAGGTGGCTGTAGAACGCCGCCCCCTTCCACGAGAGGCCGCGCTCCGCCATGAACTGCTCCAGGCGCTTGCGCAGCGAGCTCGCCGGTTCGCCCTTGCCGCAGATGCCCACCGAGAGATGGCCGCAGCGCGGAAAGATCCAGATGTATCCCTCCAGATGCGGCAGGAACCGGATGTCGATGCGCGCCTGGTCGCCCGGCACGTAATAGCCCAGGGCCGACATGGTATCTTCCGGCTGGAGCTCCGTGCCCACCTCGCGCAACTGGTTGCGCGCCCCGGTGGCCACGATACAGAACTCCGCGTCCGCTATGCCCGCGGTGGTGTGCAGGCGCCAGCCCGCGCCGCAGCGCGACATGGCCTTCACGTGCGTCTTCTCGAGCTGCGCGCCGGCCCGTTCCGCCCGCTCCAGCAGCATCTGGTTGAGATCGAAGCGCGAGTAGATCAGCAGCGGGTCCTGGAGCTGCAGACTCACTTCCCCCGCGTGCGGCGCGCCCAGCACGGTCTCGGTGACAATCCGCTTGGGCGTGGCATTGTCGATCAGAAATGGGTACCGGCTGTAGGCTTTGTACGTCAGCCCGCCGCCGCAGGGCTTTTCCCAGGCAAGTTTCTCGTCGAACAACTGGACCTTCAGACCGGCCGAGGCCAGTTGCGCCGCGGCGAATGCGCCCGCCGGACCGCCGCCCAGAATCGCGACCCGCTTCATTTCTTTTTGCCGGTGGGAGGCAGGTCTTCCGGCGACGGCATCTTCCCCGCCCCGCCGTGCGGACTGTCCGCGCCCGAGGGCGGCGCCATGGGCACCGCGCCCCCACCGTGCGGCGCGCCGCCCGCATCCTGCCGCCCCTTCACGACCCACTGTTTGCCCTGCTGTTCCAGGTGATACTTCATCGACATCCCCGCGGCGGCGTTGCCCTTGGGCTTCATGTTGACGGTGGCATCCGCCTGACTGCCGTTGAATTGTACCGCCGTGATACTGATGTCCATCCCTTCCACGTTGAACCCGGCCTTCACCAGGTGATCGAGCACGCCCTGGCGCACCGCTTCATTGCTTTGCACCCCGCGGTTGCAGCCGGCCAGGCATAAAAACAGGAACCCCACAGACAGGAATCGCACCAGACGATTATACCGTGGGGGAGGTTTTCGCGGTTTCCCAGGCCCAGCCGATCCATTTTCCGACGGCACGAGTAGCCAGGCCGGCACTCTCAGCCGCACGTTCAGCGTGACGGGCGCCCTGGCATATACGCTGACGCCGTTGACGCAGTTTACGTTGAACTTTACTTCGGCCGCAACCGGAACAGGCACCGTATCGTTTCATAATCTCGGTGGAGACAACATCGGCGCCATACTGGACGATGTTACGGTCGCCACCGCTGCGGCAGGCGTGCCCGAACCGGCACGCTCGGTTTTGCTTGCATCGGCCTTCGCGGCCATCGCTTTCTTGCGCTCTCGTGCCGTTGCCGGCGCGCAGCGCACTTCAGCTTGAGCGGCCGCGATTCTGCGCCGCCGCGGCCAGCGCGCGCGCCACGCGGTCCTGATCGGCCTCCGTCATCTCGTGGAAGAGCGGGAGCAGGATCGACCGGTCCTGCGCCGCCTCCGACTCCGTAAGCGGGCCGGCGCTGCGCCACGTCCCCGGCGGATACGCCGCCTCGCGATGCGCGCACATGATGCCGCGGCGAGTGGCGATGCCCTGGTCCAGCAGCGCCTGCATCACCGCCGCCTGGCCGCAATGCGCGGGGAGGCGCACGCCGAAGCTCTGCCAGTTGCTGCGCGCCCACTCGGGCTCCACGGGCGGTAACAGGCCCTCCACTCCGGCCAGCAGTTCGCGATACCGTGCGGCCAGGCTGCGCCGGCGCGCCACCACCTCCGGCAGTTTCTTGAGCTGCTCGCGTCCCACGGCGGCTTGTATGTCGGTCAGCCGGTAATTGAAGCCCAGCTCCGGGTACGCTTCGAAAATGACGCTCGCGGCCGCGTGGCGCACCGTGTCGGGTACGCTCATGCCGTGCTGCCGCCAGGCGCGGAATCTCGCGTCGTACGCCGCGCTGGCGGTGGTCAACATGCCGCCATCGCCCGTGGTCAGCAGCTTGCGCGGATGAAACGAGAAGCAGGCGATCGCGCCGTGCGGCCGGCCGATTCGCTGCCAGGCGCCATCCCACCGGATCTCGCTCCCCACCGCGCACGCCGCGTCCTCGATCACCGGCAGGCCATGGCGCGCCGCCACCTCCAGAATCCGCGGCATGTCGCAGGGCATTCCCACCTGGTGGACCGCCAGCACCGCCCTGGTTCGCTGCGAGATCGCTTCTTCGATGGCCCCCGCGTCCATGTTGAATGTGCCGGGCTCGATATCCACGAAGACCGGCGCCGCGCCGCAATACCGTATACTGCTGGCCGTGGCAATGAAGGAGTGGCTCACCGTGATCACTTCGTCGCCCGGTCCGGCGCCCACCGCCAGCAGCGCCAGGTGCAACGCGTTGGTACAGTTCGAGACCGCGCAGGCGTGCGGCGCGCCCACATACGCCGCGAACTCGCTCTCGAAAGCCGCGACCTCCGGCCCCTGCGTCACCCAGCCGCGGGCAATCGGCCGGCGGGCCGCCTCGGCTTCCCGCTCGTCCATCCACGGCCGCGCGATCGGAATCGGCTGCAACCCCGTTCGCGGATCAGACATGGGCGGCCTCCTGGGCGCTGCGCTCGGCTTGCCACCAGGCCACCAGTTTCCGCAGGCCCTCCTCCAGCGATACCGTGGTTTCGAAACCGAGCAGGCGCTTCGCCCGCGATACGTCGGCCAGCCGCCGCGGCACCGGGTTCACCTTGCGTTCCGGCCCGTGCTCGAGCGGCGCCGACGATCCCATCACCCGCAGCAGTGCGCCGGCCAGATCGTTCAGGCTGGTCTCCTGGCCGCTCGCCACGTTGAGAACCTCATCCGTCACAGCGGCATCGGCGGCGGCTATGTTGGCCCGCGCAATGTCCTCGGCAAATACGAAATCCATGGTCTGGCTGCCATCGCCGAAAATCAGCGGCCCCTTCCCGGCGGCGATCCGCTCCATCCACCGGATCAGCACTTCGGTGTACACCCCGTGAATGTCCATGCGCGGACCGTACACATTGAAATAGCGCAGCATCACGTAGGGCAGCCCGTACATTTCATGGAAGCTGCGGAACAGTCCCTCGTTGAACACCTTGGCCGCGCCGTACAGCGTGCGGTTGTTGTAGGGATGCTGCCGCTCACCGGTGGGAAACTCTTCCGCCAAGCCGTACACCGACGCCGACGATGCCGCCACCACGCGCGCGACCTTCGATTTCACCGCCTGCTCGGCCACGTTGAACGTGCCGTCCACCATGACCTCCAGCGCCAGCCGCGGCTCTTCCGCGCACTGCGTGATGCGGATGGCCGCCTGGTGGAAGACCACATCGATGCCCTCCATGACTTTCCCCAGCAGTTTGCGGTCGCGGATGTCGCCCTCGACAATCGTCACCAGCCCGCTCGCCACAGCCCGGGCGAGGTTTTCTCTTCTCCCGCGGCAGAAATTGTCCAGCACCACGATCTCGCGCACCCGGCGGTCCACCAGCAGATCGGCGATGTGCGAGCCGATCAGCCCGGCGCCGCCGGTAATCAGGATCCGTTTGTTGTTCATGTCGATGTGCTCCTTCCGGCCGCGCGGGGCGTCCGGCGCCTGGCGCGCTTCCACCAAAAGCGAAACATGTCGCCCAGCGAATGCAAAATCACTTTGGGCCTTCCCGAAGTCGCCACGCCCGCTGTCCGGGGATGGTATTCGATTTCCACTTCCTTCACCCGATAACCCAGGTCGTGCGCGCGAATCAGCGCTTCGGGCGTCAGGAACGCCGTGCTGCGCGCTTCCACCTTCACTGCCTGCCATACCGCGCGCGGGTACACCTGCACGAAATTGTAGTCGCGCAAACGCAGCGGAAAGAGCAGGTGCAGCAGGGTGCGGTGCACGGCCGAAGTGAGCACGCGGTACGGCGAATAGCCGGCGCGCGATTTCCGCGCCGCCACCACGATGTCGGCTTCCTGCAAAAGCGGCATCATCACCGCCAGGTCGCGCAGGTCGAACGGATAATCCATGGCGTTGTGGGTCACGAACTCGTGGCGCGCGGCCGCGAATCCGCGGACCAGGCTCGCGCCCTGGCCCATGTTCTTCTCGTTATGGAGCACGCGGATTTCCGGGTGCGCCGCGGCGAGCTGGTCGCAGATCGCGGCGGTGCCGTCCCGGCTGGCGTCTTCCACGATGATGATCTCGAACTTCTCGAACTGCGCGCGCAACGCCTCCAGGGCGCGCGCCATCGCGGACACTACGTTCTTCTCTTCGTTATAAGCCGCGAATACCACCGAGATCCCCATGGGTGAGATGGCGGGCCAGGACGCCTACCCCATCGCTCCGGCTAACTCCGCGATGACGCGCTCCTGCTGCTCCTCCGTCAGGCCCGGAAAAATGGGAAGGAACATGGTGGCTTGCGCCGCCGCCTCGCTGGCCGGGAAGCGGGTCCCGGCGTAGCGCTCCGCATAGAACGGCTCCTGGTGCAGCGGCTGGATGCCGGTGCGGCAGGAAATGCCCCGCTCGGCCATCCTCCGCAGCAGCGCGTCGCGGCCCATGCGCGCCCCTGGCTTCACGCGCACCAGGTAAGACGAATAAGCGTGTGTCGCGTAGGGCGGCACATAGGGCGGCTCGAGGGCGCCGATCTCCGCCAGCGCCGCGTCGTACCGGCGTGCCTGGCGCGCGCGCTCCGCCAGCATGGCATCCAGCTTCCTCATCTGCACCGTCCCAATGGCCGCCTGAATATCGGTCATGCGGTAGTTGTAGCCCACCTCGCCGTATTTCTGTACCAGCACCCCCTTGGCCTTGTGGCGCTCGAGATCGGAAATCGAAGCGCCGGTGGCGCGCAGCACGCGCGCCCTTTCCGCCAGCTCGCGGTCGTTGGTGGTGATCATGCCGCCCTCGCCGGTGGTGATCATCTTGCGCGGGTGAAAGCTGAAGCAGGTGGGAGCGGCAATCGCGCCCACACGCTTGCCGTGAACGGACGCACCCAGCGAGCAGGCGCCGTCTTCCACCAGCGCCAGCGAATGCTTGCGGGCCAGCGCCACGAATGGCTCCATGTCGGCTGCCAGGCCGATCTGGTGCACCACCAGGATGGCGCGCGTGTGCGGGGTGATGGCCGCGGCCGCGGAGTCCGCGTCCAGGTTATAGGTGCGCGCGTCCACGTCCGCGAATACCGGCAGCGCTCCCGCGTGGTGCACGGCATTCGCCGTGGCCATGCAGGTGAACGACGGGACAATCACTTCATCGCCCGGCCCGACGCCGCTCAGGTGCAACGCCAGGTGAAGCGCCGAGGTGCAGGCATTGGTCGCCACGCCGTAGCGCGACCCTACATACCCGGCCACCGCGTTTTCGAACTCCATCACCTTGGGCCCCTGGCTCACCCAGCCCGACAGAATCACTTCGGCCGCGGCCTGCACTTCTTCCTCGCCCGTCCACGGCCTCAGCAGCGGAATCTGATCTTGAAACAGATCGGCGGCGCTCATAGAACCCGGCTCCAATCGAAGTCCACATCCAACTGTCTGCTCACGCGCGCCGGCACGCCCAGGGCCAGCACGCGCGCGGGCAGATCGGCGGTCACCACCGCCCCCGCGCCCACCACGGTGCGCGCGCCGACCGTTACGCGCGCCAATACAATCGCTCCCGTACCCAGGAACGCGCTCTCGCCTAACGTCACCCGGCCCCCCACCTGCGCGCCTGGCCCCACCTGCACGCCCTCGGACAGCACGCCATCGTGCTCCACCACGGCGCCGGTATTGACGATGGCGTAATCGGCGATGCGCGCATTGCTGTTCACCACCGCGTTGGCGCCGATCACAATGCCGTGACCCAGCACGGCGGTGGGCATGACCACCGCCGACGGATGGATCGCATTCCCCAGCGCCACGCCGCGCGCCGCAATGCGGCGCCCCAGCGTCACCCGCAGGTCCGGGTTGCCCAGCGCCACGATCATTTCGGCCGCCTCCGGCGCGCGATCGAGCGCCGCCTCCAGGCCGCACTCCACCGGCACGCCATTCACCGTGAGCCCCTGCAACTCCGGATTGTCGTCGATAAATGCAAAGGAATCGTGGCGCCCCTGCGCCCGCAGAATATCCAGGGCGACCCGCCCCTGCGCGCCCGCGCCCACAATCAGCGCCTTCATGCGCCAGCCGCGGCGGCCACGGATTGTTCCACCGCCCGGCAAACCCCGGCGATCTGCTCCGTGGTCATCTCCGGGAACATGGGCAGCGACAGCACCTCGCGGGCCACCGCCTCGGCCACCGGAAAATCGCCTTCCCGGTACCGCTCGTCGCGGTAGGCCTTCTGCAGATGCACCGGAACCGGGTAGTGAATTCCCGCCTGCACCCCCGCTTCCGCCAACCACCGGAACAGGCCATCGCGGTTCGCCGCGCGGACGGCGTAAACATGATACACGTGGCGCGCGTAGTCCATCTCGCGCGGGGTTATCACGCCGGCGCCCGCCAGCCGTTCGCCATAAGCCGCCGCGCGCGCCCGCCGCGCCTCGGTCCACCGCTCCAGGTGCCGCAGTTTCACGCGCAGGATGGCGCCCTGCATTCCTTCCATCCGGTAGTTGTACCCGCGGAGATCGTGATAGTACCGCCGCGACTCGCCCCAGTTGCGCAGCAGGCGGATGTGCGCGGCGTACTCTTCGTTGCCGGTCACCACCATGCCGCCCTCGCCATAAGCCCCCAGGTTCTTGCCCGGATAGAAGCTGAAACAGGCCATGTCGCCCAGCGAGCCCGCGGGCCGGCCCTTGTACCGCGCGCCGTGCGCCTGCGCGGCATCCTCGATCACGATCTTGCCGTGGCGCCGCGCGATCTCCACGATGGGGTCCATGTCGGCGGGCTGGCCGTAGAGATCCACCGGCAGAATGGCCTTGGTGCGCGCCGTGATGGCACGCTCCAGGAGCGCGGGGTCCATGGTGTACGACTTCGCGTCGATATCCACGTACACCGGCGTGGCCCCCGTGTAGCAGATGGCCGCCACCGTGGCCACAAACGTGAACGGCACGGTGATGACTTCGTCTCCCGGTCCGGCGCCGGCGGCCAATAGCGCCAGGTGCAGCGCGCTGGTCCCCGAATTGACACCCACCGCGTGCGCCACCCCGCAGTACGCCGCAAACTCCCGCTCGAACGCGGCCACCTCGGCCCCCAGCACGAACTGGCTGCTCTCCAGCACCGTGGAGATGGCCTGGTCGATCTCCGCCTTGATGGAGTGATACTGCTGCTTCAGGTCGGCGAAGGGAATCACGCCGCGGCTCCCGCGGGTTCGAGTGGCATCAGTTGCCCCTGGGCCTTCATGGAGCGGGTGGCCGCTTCCAGAATCCGCACCGTCCGCAGCCCCGCCATGCCATCGGTGAGCGGCAACCGGCCCTGCCCGATGCTGGCGATGAATTCCGCCGCCTCCACCTTCAACGCCTCGCTGATGTCCAGTTGGGGAATCCACACGTCTCCGGCGCGGTACTGGATTCTCATCTGCACCACATCTTCCCCTTCCTCGCTCAAGGCGATCCCTTTATCGTACACTTTGACCTTTTCGCTGGGCTCCACGTCGTCGTATACGATCATCCGGCGGCTGCCTCCGATCATGGTGCGGCGCACTTTCACCGGCGCCAGCCAGTTCACGTGCACGTGCGCGATGAAGTTGTTCTCGCAAAAAATGGTGAGATAAGCGACGTTCTCGTTCCGTCCCGGTACGTGGCTCATGCCCGTCGCGGAGACCGCCACCGGACGCAGCGGGAGCACGTAATCCATGATCGAAACGTCGTGCACCGCGAGGTCCCAGATGACGTCCACATCGTGCTGGAACAAGCCCAGGTTCACGCGCACGGCATCGTAGTAATACAGGTCGCCCAACCGGCCCTCGGCGATCAGCTCGCGGATCTTGCGCACCGCGCCGGTGTACACGAACGTGTGGTCCACCATCAGGACCAGCTTGCGCCGCTCCGCCTCTTCCATGAGGCGCAGCGACGATTCCGCGCTGGCGGTCATGGGCTTCTCCAACAGCACGTGCTTCCCCGCGGCCAGCGCCTGCATGGCCAGCTCGTAGTGCGTCGCCACGGGCGTGGCGATGGCGATGGCATCGATGCGCGGGTTGGCGATCAGCTCCGCGGCGTTCGCGGTGGCCTCGATCGCCGGGTAGCGTTTCCGCAAAGGCGCCAGCCGGTCCGCCCGCAGGTCGCTGACCGCCGCCACCGTGGCATCGGATGCTTCCGAGAAACACCGGATCAGATTGGGGCCCCAGTAGCCGCACCCGATGACGCCGATGCGAATCATGAACTCTCCCGCGGCCGCTCGCCGCCCGCCCGCTTCCGCATGTCTCCGGCCTGGCGCGCCGGTACGCCGGCGACGATCGCATAATCGGGAACGTCGTGGGTGACGACCGCCCCGGCGCCTACCATGGCGCCGCGCCCCACCGTGATGCCCCCCAGGATGGTCGCGTTGCTGCCCAGCGAGGCCCGGCAGCCGATGCGCGTGGCGGCCGCCTGCCAGTCGTTTTCACCCTGTAATTCTCCCGCGGCATTGACCGCGCCGGGGTAGAGGTCGTTGATGAACATCACGCCGTGTCCCACGAACACTTCGTCTTCGATGGTAACGCCCGTGCAAATGAAGGTGTGACTGGAGATCTTACAGCGCGCGCCGATGGCGGCGCCTTTCTGGATTTCGACGAAGGCGCCCACCCGCGTGCCGTCGCCTATCGTGCAGCCATACAGGTTGACCAGCTCGGGCTCATAGATCTTGACATCGCGGCCAAGCACTACGTCCGGTGCAATCATTCCAGCGACTCAAATATACCATCAGTCCGGAATGAGGGGCCGGGGGCCGGGGGCCAGGGGCCGGGGGAAGG
>JAIQEX010000226.1 GCA_020073615.1 Terriglobia bacterium | reverse complement strand
AGTTGGCGAGGGGAGGCCACTTCAGTCATCGCTTGAGATACTTCGAAGCCGGCGTGGCGGGCGGAGCGCCGCCTGAGCGTCGCAAAAAACTCATACTGCCAGCACGTTGGGATGCCATCGCCGGGCCCGCTCACCTCTCGGCATAATACACGTTGCAGACGTGTATGTCGTTTTTGGGCTTCGCCACTGTAAATTCCTGGTTGAGAACTCCACTCCGGTTACCTGGGCACACGCGATGAGAAATCCAGGGTAGGCGTTACGGAATTCGAGCCCGAGGGCAAAGCAGCACAGGAAGTCCGCGAACTGTGGAAGTGGATCAGCAGAAAACTGGAGAAGGTCAATGAGCGCCAAGAAGCGCACGTCGCTTGATGCGGTGTTTGCCGCTGAAGAACTACCGGCAGCCAGCCCACCCAAAAAGGACAGGGGAACCAGTAAGCCGGCAGAGGCCGCAAAGGCTGCGGTTGTCGATATACAGCCGCAGGAGCGGGCAGGGGGCTCCCGGCGCCCGAGCGTCAAACAGCACACGGCCTATTTGCCGCTCGCAGTCCATGAGCAGCTCCGCAAGCTTGCGTTTGAAGAGAACCGCAAAATGCACGACTACCTGGTCGAGGGCCTTGACCGCGTATTTGCGGATCGCGGATTGCCCGCCGTCAAAGATCTAAGCTGATACGCGGGTACGCGTACACGGTCTTCCAGGAGCAAGGCGGGCGTTGAGCCAGTAGGGGAGGGGCCTCGCCCAGCCCGAATCTCCCGTACCTCGTCTGCTTCCTCTATTTTCTTAAATCACAATCCACGGCGAACCCGCTCAAGGGGCGCGGGCCGGGCTCTATTCGCGGGGAGGAGCTCACCGAGCCGCTTAAAGCCTGCGTCTCGGCCCATCCGGGTAACGATCCCTTTCGCAAGAAGCAAGACCGCATCGGCCTTCTGCGACATAGCCGGAATCCTTACTCCCCTGAAATGATCCGCCGCACATCCTTGAGCAGGACGAAGAGATGCAAAGGATCGGTAGGGGAGGGGACGAAATCAAATTTCTCGTAGAAGCGCCGGGCCTCCTCATCCTTCGCATGCACCGCGAAGGCGCGGATGCCGGCAATGTCGGCGGCCTGGACGGTTCGCTGCATCGCGTCCCGCAGAAGCGCCTTCCCGGCGCCCTGGCCCTGCGAGCGGCGGTCCACCGCCAGGCGCGCCAGCAGCATGATCGGCACCGGGTGGCGCGCCAATCCCTTGGTGAGACGCTCGGGCGCTTCCTCGCGGGTGACCTGGCCTACGGCGAGGGTGTAATAGCCGACGACGGCATCCCCCACCAGGCCGACATAGGTCTGGGCCGCTCCCGCCTGCTGGTTCGCCCAGGCGTACCTCAACAGATAGCGGTTAAGCTCCTCCCGGCCGCAGTCAAAAGCTTCAATCGGGTGATCGGGGCGGAGCTTTTCAACGCGGCGGGTGGCATTCACTGATTCGGCCCGGCATCGAAGAATCCGGGCTCTTTCAGGAGGCGCTCCATGCGGGGCAGGGGGCGGGGAGGCGCATCAAGGGCGGCCATGAAGGCTTTCCATTGCGCGGAATTCAGACCGAAGGTCCGCCGGTCGGCGAGGGCCTCATCGGCGCGCGCCAGCGCGCTCTCCAGCACGAATTCGCTCACCGAGCGATGCGCAACGGCAGCCGCGGCCTGCAATGCACGCTTGGCATCGCGCGTAAGCCGCAGATCGAGCTTTTCACTGCGTGTGGTCCGTGTCGGCATGGCTCCTCCTTTGTCATTCTAAAGGATAGCGATCCTGCCAGACAATGTCAAGACAAACACCCCGGCCCATTCCTCCCCGCCCAGCTACGGCGAGCATTTAACCCGCTGGCATCTGCAATCTAGCTACAATCATACTTCTCAAGGCAAATGACAGCCGGACGCGGGTCTGGTGCAAGCCATTTGATTGTAATGGAGAAGCATCGACGCAACCATGCCCATCAACGAAGCGGACACTTGCCGGACATATGTGGTTCCCAAGCTCTACAGCGCCGGCTGGGAAGACACGCAAATCAGTGAACAGAAGAGCTTCACTGACGGCCGGATCATGCTCGTCGGCAACCGGGCGATCCGCCGTCCGCAGAAGCGCGCAGATTATTTGCTTCGCTACCTGCTGCCCGGTCAGCCGCGTGGCGTTGCCGTTGGAGGTCAGCACCAGGGTGTGGAGCGGACGCAGGGGCTGCTGCGCAAACGGCGTAAGCCCGGAAGCGGGCGGATTCACGGCGATGCCGCTGAGGTGCCCCGCGCCGGCTCCCACGCCGAACAGGAACCCGTCGGCGCTGGCGACGTTGAAGGTGTAGGCGCCGGGCTGCGCGACCACGAAACTGCCGCGCAATACGGCCGAGAAACCGGCCAGCGAGCCGGTGCCGGCCTGCGACCCGTTGCCTTGCGCCACGATGGTGCCCACGACGGCGCCGCCGGCATCCAGCACGATGTCCGTAAAGGGCCGCGTGCCGCTGCCCACGCCGGTCGGGTTGGCGGCCAGCATGCCGGCGAAGGGATCGAACATCAGGTTGGGGAAATTTTGCGTGAACACGGGCTGTTCGCTGCTCAGCGTAGTGAAAGCCTCGCAGCCTGGCGTACAGGCGGCCGCGTGAAAGAAGCGCCCGGTCACGGTTGTGGTGCTGATGTTGGCAACGGGGCTCACCCAGAAAACCGGCAGCGCGCTGCTGGTGCTGCTGTTGCCTGTGGTGCCGGCGCGGAGTGTGTCGCTTCCACGAACCGTGCTGGTGTAAGAGAAGGTGGCGTGTCCGTCGGAATCGGTAGTAGCGGTGAGCGATTTGGTATTGACGCCGGTGACATTCAGGGTCACCGCGATGCCGGACATGGGCGTGCCGCTCAGACTGGTGACGGTGGCCTGGAAGTTGGCGGCGCTTCCGGCGACGTAGGGGCCGGGCGTTGTCCCGGCCAGGCTCGTCTGGAGTACGGGCGAGAGTGTCAAGGTGGCCGATGCCCACTGCGCCGGATCGTTCTGGCTGGTCGCCACTACCGTGACCGTCTGTTCCGCCGTGATGTTCGCCGGCGCCGTGTACAGGCCGGCCGGTGTAATGGCGCCCAGGCCGGGAGGGCTCAGCATCCAGTTCACGGGCACGTTGCAGCTTCCGGTCAGTTGGTACTGCTGCTGCTCGACGCCGGGAATCCGATAAGCCGCGTAGCCGCCCGCGCCGTTCGTCGTGTGGAGTACGTTGCCGATAGCGACCATCCGCGTGACTAGTGTTGCCGTCGAGTACGGTGTCACCGTCGGGTTGCTGGGGTTGCCGATGTCCACCAGCAGCATTACAGGCTGGCCCGAGCTGTCGCGCGCCGCCCCAAACAGGAAGAGATTGTCGCCGATCCGCGCTTTAGCCCCGATCTTGCCCGGAGTGTACGGCGTAACCTTGGTTGCCAGAAGCACCGGATTCCGCGGATCGGTAATATCGAATGTGGTGATGACGACGTTCCCCTGGAATCCGCTGCCCAATCCGCCGTTATCCCCGACAGCGACGGCCACATTCCCCTGAATCGCCACCGAGTGCAGGTCGATCGTGCCAGGGACGTTCACTTGCTTGACAAGCGCCATGGCCGCCGGGTTCGAAATGTCCGCCACCAACAGCTTCCCCTGGCCACGATTCCACGTGCCCCAGCCCTGCGGATCGTTGCTGCCCACCGCGTAGAGCACCTGCGGGCTTACCAGCGTCGCTCCCAGCACCAGCCCCGTTTGCGGCCCGATCGCGTTGGTGGGGTCGGGCGGACTGTTGGGTTTCGAGGGATCGGGCAGCAGTGCGCTCATGATTCTTGGATTGGCCAGATCCGTGATATCGATGGAGAACACCTGGCCCCAAGCGCCCCATATCTGGCCAAAAGAATTATCCACCAGATCAGTGCCCATGAAGGCGGTATTTCCCGCGTAGGCGGGCTCCGTGAAGTACCGTGCGGAGACAGGCGCGTTGTGCAGGAGCTGTGGCTGCAGCGGATCGCTCAGGTCGAATGTCACGAACGCCGGTTGGCGCGCACCATTGACGCCGCTGCTCACGCCATCGGCAAACACGGCCAGCGTGTTTCGCTGGATACTGCAGTGAATGTCGCCCGAGTTCTTGATGGAGTCGGCCAGTGCCGCGGTGATAAACCGCGGATTTGCGGCATCGGTCACGTCGATTATCGAGACCTCGTTGTCATCGCACACGTACGCCAGGTTCCCGTTCACGGCGAGCGACTCGGCGGGCGAGGGCGTTTGCACGCTGCCCAGCAGCACCAGAGGAGCGGTGCGGCTGGCCGCGGCGGTGACCGGAAGAATGGCCGCGAACTGCTGCGTTTGCAAGCTGCCGAGCAGGGCAGTCAGCGGGGCGATGCTGTTTGCGTTCTCCGGGTAAATCGCGTAGAACGTCGCCGGCGAACTCTGATTGTTGAGTTGCGTGGCTACCCAGTCGGCGGAGTGAGTCACGCCGGGGTTGCGGGCATCGTCGACCGGAGGCCTGTTCTCCTGGCTGGTTGTGATCGCGCCGTTCCCGTAGGACAGGTAAAAGGTGGTGTCGGCAGTGTGAGAAACATTGGGAAGCCGGATCCACATGGCCATGGCGCCGGTAGCCGGGTTGTAGGATTCGATTTCATGATCGAGCTTCTGGAGCCCCGCGCAATCGGAGCTGAAAACGATGTCGTATCCGTTGGCGTCCTGAACTTTGCCGTCATTGACCACCGTTGCCAGGTAGCTGTAGGTTCCCGAGATTAGGACGGGGAAGCTCGCCTGGTCCGTGTTCGGCACCTTGGTGTGGTCGATGACGATGGCGCGGCGGTAACTGTAATTGTTCTTGACCGCCGGGCTGAGCATGATGGCGCCGGTCGCGAAATTGGCGGGACTGGCGGCGCTGGCGGCCTGCACCGTTATGGTCTGAGGCGCGGCGATGCTGGCCGGGGCGGTGTACAAACCCGAGGCGCTGATGCTGCCCACGGTCGGGATAACGGACCAGGTGACCGCGGTATTGCCGGCGCCGGCGACCGTTGCGGCGAACTGCTGCGTCTGACCATTGGTGAGCGCCGCGGTGGAGGGCGTCACCGCCACGGAAACCGACGGCGAGGCTGGCGATAGCGTGAGCGCGGCACTGGCCGTTGCGTCGGGGTTCGCTACGCTGGTGGCCGTGATCGTGACGTTCGTGTTCGCTGTAATGCTGGATGGCGCCGTGTACACGCCGGCGGAGGTGATGGTCCCCATGCCAGCCGGGTTGATGCTCCAGGTCACACCGGTGTTCCACGCGCCGGTGACACGGGCCGTGAACTGCTGCATTTCCGAAGGCCCAAGCGTGGCCGTGGTGGGAGTGACGGAGACCATCGCTGCGGGTACCAGGGCGATCGTCGCGGTGGCTATGTGGCCATCGACCGCGGTGGCAGTCAAGATGACGGTTTGCCCCGGGGTGTAGATGTCCGCCGGGGCGGTGTAAAGACCCGTAGCGGAAATCGAGCCCTTGCCAACCGGACTGAGCGACCAGGTCACGCCGGTTCCGGCATCGTTGGTCAGCGTGGCAGTGAATTGCCGGGTCTGGGCGCTGGTGAGGTTCACGGAGACCGGGGCCAGGCTGAGGCTCACCGGCGGGTGAAGCACCACTGTAGCGGTGGTGAACCAGGCCGGTACCGCAGCGTCCGTAGCGGTAACGGTGACCGTTTGGAGGGTCGTAATCATGGCCGGTGCGGTATAGAGCCCTGCGGCGGTGATCGATCCCGCGGACGCGGGCGTCAGTGTCCATAACAGCTCTGCGTTGTACGGGTCTCCTGCCCGGCCCAGAAACTGTTGCTTCTGCGAACTCCAAAGGTTGACGGTGGTGGGGACAACTTCACCCACTCCGACGGCCATGATTTCTATGGCGTTGATGATCGGGCTGTTGGCGATCGCCGAAAACTGAATCGTAATCTGCCCATTGCTT